>DATLQY010000572.1:0-15319 GCA_035534975.1 Pirellulales bacterium | reverse complement strand
GGCCTGGAAAACGGGCACCCGATCGCATAAACTAGACCGCTTCCCACCTGAACCTCGCCCCACCCAACCCACCTAAGTTAAGGAGCCAGATATGAAGAACTTCGTGAGCCGTTCGTTGTTGTTCGTCGCCGTCGCCGCACTCGTGTGCGCGGCAGGTCAGGGCGCCGACAAGGACAAAAAGGCCAAGAACGACAAAGGAGACGCCAAAGTGCCCGCCGCGTTGAATTTCAAGATGAAGAGCCTCGACGGCAAGCCGGTCGATTTGTCGAAGTACAAAGGCAAGGTCGTGCTGATGGTCAACGTGGCCAGCCAGTGCGGCCTGACCCCGCAATACGAAGCCCTCGAGGGGCTACACGAGAAGTACGCCGAGGAGGGCCTGTCCGTGCTGGGCTTTCCGGCCAATGAATTCGGCAAGCAGGAACCGGGTAGCGACGAGGAAATCGCGGACTTCTGCAAGAGCAACTACGAGGTCAAGTTCGACATGTTCTCGAAGGTCGTGGTCAAGGGGGACGGGCAATGCCCGCTCTACAAGTTCCTGACCTCGAAGGAGACCGACCCCAAGTTCGCCGGCGACATTACCTGGAATTTCGAGAAGTTCCTCGTCAACCGCGATGGCGAGGTCGTGGCCCGCTTCGCTCCCAAAGTCAAGCCCGACTCCGACGAAGTCGTCAAGGCGATCGAGACCGAGTTGGCGAAGTAGTCGTTCCTACATCGTAGAACGGAATTCATTCCGTTTCCGCCTTCTAACGGAATGAATTCCGTTCTACGTGCGGAACGAGGTCGGTATGACGAGCTCGCAACCGCCCAACGCGAGGGCGGTTGCGGAATTCGTGAGAATTCCGACTGTCGCACCGGGAAGAGTGAAACTCTTACGAGTTCCGCTACAGGAAGAACGTAGATCCCAGGCTAGGAGCACCCCAGGTGCCGACATTGCTAATGGCCATCGCCGCGATCGGGCTCAGCGGCGTGCCGGGCGCCGTGCTGGACCGCCGCGGTACGCTCGGCCAACGCCTGGCGACGATCTTAGCCGCCGGCGGCGCGGTGGTTGGCATCTTCCAAGTGGCCCAATCGCTGGCAATCGACGTCACGCTGGAGGCGGATTACCACTGGTCGCTGCTGCCCGGCGTCACGTTCCACCCGGCCGTCGACGTCATCTCGGCGATCTTCCTGTTGCCGGTTTTCGTGTTGACGTTGACCGGCTCGGTGTATGGGCTGGGCTATTGGCGGCAAGCCGATCACCTCGACAACGGCCGTAAGCTGCGGCTGTTCTACGGACTTTGCCCGGCCGGGATGGCGCTGTTGGTGATTGCACGCAATTCCGTCATGTTCCTGGTCGGTTGGGAGATCATGGCGCTGGCCTCGTTCATGCTGGTCACCACCGAAGATGACCAGGAGCCGGCGCGTCGGGCCGGCTGGATCTATCTCGTTTCCGCGCACGTCGGAACGTTGTCGCTGTTGGCGATGTTCGGCTTACTGTATGCGGCGCGGGGCACGTTCGATTGGTTGCCTCCCGATCCGAACCTGGCGCCTTTGGACGAGAGCACAGCGACGGCGGTTTTTGTGTTGGCGGTGGTGGGCTTCGGTTTCAAAGCGGGCATCATGCCGCTGCACTTCTGGCTTCCCGGCGCGCACGCGACGGCGCCCAGCCATGTCTCGGCGTTGATGTCGGGCGTGCTGATCAAGATGGGCATTTACGGGTTGGTGCGGGTCACGTCGCTGTTTTCCGGGCCGCCGCTGTGGTGGGGCGGAACGCTGCTGGCGCTGGGCGTGGTGTCGGGCGTCCTGGGCATCGCTTGCGCCTGCGGCCAGCGCGACCTCAAACGCCTGATGGCCTACAGCAGCATCGAGAACATCGGCATCATCGTGATGGCGCTGGGGTTGGCGATGATCGGGCGCGCGTTGGGCCGGTACGATTGGGTCGTGCTGGGGTTAGCCGCGGCATTGTTGCACGTCTGGAACCATTCGACGTTCAAGGCCTTGCTGTTCTTTTGCGCCGGGTCGGTGGTGCATGCCTGCGGGACGCGCGATCTCGACCAATTGGGTGGGCTGGCGCGCAGACTGCCCAGCACCGCGATCTTGTTTCTACTGGGCGCGGTGGCGATCTGCGGCCTTCCACCCTTGAACGGGTTCGTGAGCGAGTTCGTACTGTACAACGGGCTATTCGGCACCCTGGGCATCGGCGAGGGCGCGACGTGGTCGGCGGCGGCTTTGGCCGTTCCGGCTTTGGGGCTGATCGGCGCTTTGGCGGCGGCGGCCTATATCAAGGCGTACGGCGCGGCGTTTTTGGGAGTGGGCCGTTCAGAGACGACGCGGCACGCCCACGAAGCGCCGCGCACCATGCTGGCGCCGATGGCCTGTTTGGCCTCCGCGTGCGCGCTGTTGGGTTTGTTCCCCAATTGGGTGACACCCCTGTTCGACCGGGCCGTGAGCGCCTGGGCCTGGGAGGCCGCGGGCACTGGCTTGGAACCTGTGGCGAAGTTGGCGCCTTTGGGCGCGGTCGGCGGGGCGGGGTTGGCTTTGGTGGCGGCACTGGCAGTGGTCGCGGCGGTGCTATGGCTGCTCTTGGCGCGGGGCCCGGTCGAGGCGAGTGTGACATGGGGTTGCGGTTACTCGGCGCCCACCGCCCGGATGCAATACACGTCGAGCTCGTTTGCCGAAATGCTGGGTAAACTATTTGCCTGGGTGCTCCCGCACTCGCGTGGGCCGCGAATCCAGGCCATTTTCCCGCGCGAGGCGCGCTTCGAGAGCGCGGCGGCCGAAGAAGCGGTCGAGGAATTGCTGGTACCGGCCCCTCGGCTGTTGGTTCGTCCGTTGAACTGGTTCCGCGCGGGACAGGAAGCCGGCGTGCAGGTTTACCTGGTCTGCATGTTCATCGTGTTATTGGCTTTATTGGTATGGAAATGATTCATTAGTCATTGGTCACTTGTCATTGGTCATTTGTCACTGGTTAGCCGTTTGTTGCAGACCCAACAAATGACCAGTGACCAATGACAAATGACACACCTCAAAGCTAGATTTGCCCATTCATTTTATGCACACTATTCAAATCATCATCCACGTGCTCGTGGCGGCGTTGCTTCCGCCGCTGCTGCGGGGCGTGATCATCAAGACCAAAGCGGCGTTCGCCGGCCGCGTCGGCGCGCCGCTGCTGCAACCTTACTACGACATCATCAAGCTGATGCGGAAAGGGTCGGTGTTCAGCACCACGACCACCTGGTTGTTTCGCGCCGGGCCGGTCGTGGCGGTGGCCACCACCGCCCTGGCGGCGATGATGATTCCGTTCGGCGAGCCGAGCCCTTCGACGGGCGAGCGCTTCACGCCGTTTCCGTTCGCCGGCGACGTGATCTTGTTCGCGTACCTGCTCGGTCTGGGACGGTTCTTCATGGCCGCGGCCGCGCTCGACACCGGCTCTTCGTTCGAGGGGATGGGCACCGCCCGCGAACTGACGTTCGCCTGTCTGGCGGAGCCGGCGTTGTTCTTTGGGTTATTGGTCACCGCCAAGCTCTCCAAGTCGCTGACGCTGACCGACATGCTCGGCGATTCGCTGCAAGAACACTGGAGTGACGGAGGGGCCTCGCTGGTGCTGGTGCTGGTGAGCTGGTTCATCGTGCTGTTGGTCGAGAATTCACGAATCCCTTTCGACGACCCGAACACGCACCTGGAGTTGACGATGATCCACGAGGTGATGGTGCTCGACCACGGCGGTCCGGCGCTGGGAATGATCTTTTATGGGGCCGCCATGAAGCTCTTGATCTTCGTGGCCCTGATCGTGCGGATCGTGATGCCCGATCACGGCGAAGGTCCGTTGTGGGGTTGGTTGATCTTCCTGACGCTATCGCTGTTGGTTGCGGTGGCGATCGGCGTGGTCGAGTCGATCATGGCCCGGCTGCGGATGATGGAAAATTTCAAGCTGCTGGCCACGGCCTGCGTGCTCTCGGCGTTTGGCATCATCCTCCAAATCAGAAACTGATCCTATGCCCCATGCACCGGCCCCACCGTTTCCGCAATCGCTCTCCACCTTGCTGGAGATCGTTTTGATCGTGAATTTCTTCATCCTGGGCGCCGGCAGGGTGCGGACGGCCATTTACCTGGTCGCCCTGCAAGGGATGATTCTGGGGGTCTTGCCCTTGTGGGTCCATCCGCACGGCGGTCTCCACGTGACCTTGCTGGTATTCGCGACCTTGGGCGTGAAGGGGTTCGTGATCCCAAGGATGTTGTTCTACGCCATGCGCGACGCGAGCATCGGTTCGGACGTCCGCCCGATCGGCGGCTTCATCACCTCGCTCTTGCTCGGCGCGGCCGGCACGGGGCTGGCGCTGGTCTTCGCCAAGTCGCTCCCCTTGCGCCCCGAGCACGTCGGCCGGTTGGTCGTGCCATCCTCATTGGCCACCGTGCTGGCTGGCTTTCTGATGCTCGTCACACGGCGCCGCACGATCACACAAACCTTGGGCTACCTGGTGCTGGAGAACGGCATCTTCATATTTGGCTTGTTGTTGCTCGAGGCGATGCCCGCCCTGGTCGAGGTCGGCGTGCTCCTGGATCTGTTCGTGGCCGTGTTCGTGATGGGTATCATCATCCAGCACATCGACCGCGCCTTGGACCCGCTCGACGTCCAGCACCTCTCCACGTTGAAGGAATGAGCATGGCGGTTTATCTGGTGGCCTTGCCGCTGGTGGCGGCGGCGATGGCGCTATTGGCCCCCTCGAATCGCTGGCGGCCGTGGCTGCTGCCTCTCGGGTCGGGCGCGCACTTGTACCTGGTGGTCGAAGTGCTCCGCGCGCCGACGCCTGAAACCGGCGCCAACGAGTGGCTGGTGATCGACCCGCTGGGCAAAGTGTTTCTGTTGGCGCTGGGAGTGCTGCACTTTTTATGCATGCTATACGCGCCGGGCTACCTGGCGCTGCGGCCCGAGCGGTCGAACCGCGCGCTCTGCACGTGCTTGATGATGTCGCTGTCGATGATGTCGCTGGTGGTGTTGTCGCACCATTTGGGGCTGATGTGGGTGGCGGTCGAAGCCACCACCTTGGCCTCGGCCCCCAGTCTTTATTTCAATCACAACCCGCGTTCACTGCAGGCCACCTGGAAGTACCTGCTGATCTGTTCGGTGGGGATTGCGCTGGCGCTGTTGGGATCGCTCTTTCTGGCGTACTCCGCCTTGCACGCCGACTTGCGGACCACGCTCTTGTTCGAGGATCTGGTCGGCGAAGCGTCGCAACTTTCGGTGCCTTGGCTGCGGGCCGCGTTCGTGCTGTTGTTCGTCGGCTACGGCACCAAGATGGGGCTGGCCCCCATGCACACCTGGAAGCCCGACGCCTACGGCGAGGCGCCGGGCCTGGTCGGCGCGCTCATGGCCGGCGGCGTCACGAGCTGTTCGTTCTTCGCCGTCCTCCGCGCCTACCACGTGACGGCCGCCGCCGGCGAAGGCGAGTTCGCCCAGCGAATCATGGTCTTCATGGGCCTGTTGTCGATGGCCACCGCCGCCGCGTTCATGATCCGCCAGGGCGACTTCAAGCGGCTGTTGGCCTATTCCAGCGTCGAGCACATGGGAATCCTCGTCTTGGGAGTCGGCATCGGCGGCAAGACGGGCATCCTGGCGTCGTTGTTGCACGTGATCAACAACGCCATGACCAAGGGGGTGTTGTTCCTTTCGGCGGGCAACATCCACCGGGCCTACGGTAGTCGGCTGGCGCGCGACGTCCACGGGGCGATCCGCAGCCTGCCGCTCTCGGGATCGCTTTTCCTGGCCGGGTTCCTCGCCGGGTGCGGCTCACCCCCATTCAGCCCGTTCGTGAGTGAGTTTTCCGTGCTCATCGCGGCGCTCCAGCGCGGGCGCTACGCGGTGGCCGCTCTGTTCTTGCTGGCGATGCTCGTGGTGTTCATCGGCATGGGACGCACGGTGCTGGCGGTGGTGTTCGGCAAGCCGTCACACCCGTCGAGCGAAGTCCCGTTTCCCGACGGGTTCAGCACCGGGGCGCCGGTCGTCGGATTCATGGCCATCGTGTTGCTGCTGGGTGTTTACATACCCCAGCCGCTAGTCGCGCTGCTCGACGACGCGGTGGCGTTTCTGCAGCTTGGGGTCTCGTAGGCGAGTGGGGCAGGTTTCCAACCTGCCATAAAAACAATCGACGTATATGGCAGGTTGGAAACCTGCCCCACGCGCAGTTTCTGCTAGAATGAGGAAATGTATAGCCGCTGGTTCAGCATCGCGGTGGTGGCGTTTTGGATGGCCAGCATGGGTTGGCTGATCCGGGCGAAGATTCTCCCTCCTTTGGTCGTTGGCGATCCACCCACGTACCGGACGATCCTCAAGGACCGCCAGGCAGTCGAAGAGCCGGCGAGTTGGAAGATCTACTTGAACGACCAGCCGCTGGGGTCGGCCGTCAGCCGGGCATCGCTCTTGGACAACGGGGTGACCGAGTTCCGCAGCAAGGTTCGCCTGACCCGGCTGCCCATCGGTGAAATCGCGCCGAATTGGCTGAAACCGTTGTTACGGGTGCTGGGAAACGAACGCGAGTTGTCGGCCCTGAACCTTGCGGTGGCCGCCGACGGCAGCCTTGAAATCGACCCGTTGGGCCGGCCGATCGGCTTCAATTCGACAGCAACGTTCGGCGAGCAAGGCAACGCGTCTGGCGCCCTTGACGAGACGGTGATGCCGCGGTTCAAGGTGGTGATGCAAGGCACCGTCGAGGGGAACCAGCTCAAGCTCAAAGTTCGCTCGGGCGAATTCGTCTACAACACCAGCACGTACCTGGCGTCCGACGCGCTCATGACCGATGCACTTTCGCCACAGGCGCGGTTGCCCAATTTGAGGGTAGGGCAGTCGTGGACCGTGCCGGTCTATAGTCCCTTGCGTCCGCCCACCAACCCGATCGAGATCCTGCACGCGACCGTCGAGAAGAGCGAGCCGATCGTTTTGCGGTCGCAGGTCGTGCCGGCGCTTCTGGTGGTGTTTCGCGGCGACCCCGGCGCGGGGCTGACCAGTAGCCAGTCGGCACGCGCCAAAGCCTGGGTCGGACTGGACGGCACGGTGCTGAAGCAGGAGTTGCTGGTGCTGGAGGCCCGGCTCACATTCGAGCGGCTCCCGCCGGACGAGGCGCCATGATCGAGTTCGAGAACGTCACTCGCAACTACGGCCGCAAGGTGGCCGTGGCCGGGCTGAACCTGGTCGTGCCCGCCGGGGAGCTGTTCGCCTTTCTGGGACCAAACGGAGCGGGCAAGACGACGACGATCAAGATGCTCACCGGGCTGCTACGGCCCACCTCCGGCCACGTGCGGCTGGGCGGGTACGACCTGGTGACCGACAGCCGCCGCGCCTGCGCGCTGTTGGGCTTTGTGCCCGATGTGCCGTTCTTGTACGACAAGCTGACGGGACGCGAATTCCTGCACTTCATCGCGGGGATGCACGGCCTGGGTATCGAGGCGGCGGTCGAGCGTGTGGAACGGGAACTTGGCCAATTTGCCCTGGGCGAGTTCATCGATGAGCTGACGGAGACCTATTCGCACGGCATGAAGCAGCGGCTGGTTTTCGCCGCGGCCATGCTCCACGATCCACCGGTGCTGGTGATTGACGAGCCGATGGTCGGCCTCGATCCGCGCAGTTCCCGGCTGGTGAAGGACTTGCTTCGGCAGAAGGCCCGGCGAGGCACCGCCGTGTTCATGTCGACCCACCTGCTGGACGTGGCCGAGGAAATCGCCGACCGGATCGGGATTGTCGACCGCGGCAAACTGCTCTGCGTCGGCACCCTGGAGGAGTTGCGACGGAACCTGGAGAACCAACACACGTCGCTGGAGCAGTTGTTCCTGGAGGTGACTTCGGCCGGCGGAGAGGGGGTGAGGGGGTGAGGGGGTGAGGGGGTGAGGAGGTGAGGAGGTGAGGAGGTGAGGAGGTGAGGAGGTGAGGAGGTGAGGAGGTGAGGAGGAGGAAGTGGTGACCTACGCCCGCATCCCGTACCTTCCCAGCGAACCCCGCTGCTTCGAATGTCGGTCCGAAGCACGCCAATCCGCCAATCCGAAGACGCAAACTGGGATTCCCGATCGGCGGAAAATGCGGTAAACTGCGCCGAGAACATACGACAAGGAGGTCGTAATGGTACAGAGCCAATCATGTCGGATTCAGGCGGAAGCCGCGCAAACACTGGCCGAATGGAAGGCATTTTTTGCAGAACAGGTTGCCATGCAGGCAAAAGAACTGGCGAAAAACAGCAACCCACCCGGCCTAATCACACTAAACCATTACCGTCAAGCCGCGACGCTCGCGGTGCAAGCATTGGCGACCGCAGTGCACAACACGCGCTCAAGCGATGACAGACCTACCAAATAAGCGGGCGCGTGATGCGAGTGGCGTCCACGTACGCGCGCACCCAATTCCAGCCGTGCAAAGCGAGCACCAGCGCGTCGGCGCGGTCGGGCGACCGGCCCCCAAGCAGCTCGCGGACCATCGGCTCGCGGCGGTCGCCGCCAGGTGAACGCGATTTCGGCGGCAACCGCAGCCTCCCATCGCCGTCGTAGCTCTTGGGCAGCACCGCCAACTCTTCGCGCAGCTACGCGTCGTCGGCGGGTATCGAAAGGCAACGCTTTTTGGGCGGCCATCGCTCGGCGGGCAACTTCAGCATCTCCCGCGCGCGGTGGCGGGCGGCCGCGGCGCATTACCGTCACCACGGCATAACGAATCGCACGCTAGCGATTACGGCGCATGGGAGCGGAGAACGAGACGAGCAGGCCCGTCACCGTGGCGAACGGTGGGTGTAAACCGGCTGTTGAACTGCTCGGCATTGTCGTCCATCAGCGTGGCGCGCTGCCGGTGTGAACTGCTTACACTGGAAACCGCCTCGGTGTGCTTGGGGCAAGCCGCGAGAATTCGTTGCCGCGGCCATAGTCGTATTCGCCGCGCGAGTTATGATCTTAATTAACTCGGCGGCCCCGGGGAATCAATTCGGCGCGGCGGGAACGTACCATGAACGACCTCGAACGATTCGACCCGAAGCCGACGTGCGTTCGCTACGGCGTGATGGGCTACATCTGCGCCCTGGCGTTCATCCTCTATATCGATCGCATCTGCATCGGGCAGGCGGGCACGTCGATGAAGGCAGAGCTCGGTCTGAGCAACGTTCAATGGAGCTTCGTGGGAGTGGCCTTTCAGATCGCCTACGCCATTTTCGAGCCCACTACGGGCCATTGGGGCGACCGCTTCGGCTCGCGGCGCGTGCTGATTCGCATCGTGCTCTGGTGGTCGGCCTTCACCGCGCTGACCGGCTGCGTCTGGCGGTTCTCCTGGGAGCCGCTGCCGGGTGTGGTGTTCAGCGGTTTCGTGCTTTTGCTCCTGATCCGGTTCTTGTTCGGCGCCGGCGAGGCCGGGGCACTGCCCAACGCGGCACTCGTCATCTCGAACTGGTTTCCACCCGCAAAGCGCGGCCCGGCGCTGGCGATGATCAGCACCTCCGCGCAGCTCGGCGGTGCCGTCACGCCGGCACTTGCCGCGCGTTTCATCGACTCGCCCTTGATCGGCTGGCGTTGGGCCTTCGTCATCTTCGGCAGCCTGGGCGTGGTGTGGAGCTGGTTCTTCGCGCGCTGGTTTCGCGACGACCCGGCGACTCACCCGCACGTGAACGACGCCGAGCGATGTTACATCCAGACGGGCCGGAGTGCTGTTGCCGAATCGGCCGCGCACGTCGAACGCGTTCCCTGGGAGTTCGTCTTGGCCAGCGCCAATGTATGGCTGCTCGGCGCGATCAGTGCCTGCACGTCGTTCTTCTCTTACATGTTGTTTTTCTGGTTTCCAACCTACTTGAAGGAAGGCCGTGGGCTCGGGGAAGGTCCTTCCGGTCAACTGGGGAGCATTCCTTACCTGTTCGGTGCCACGGGAGTGCTTATTGGCGGCTATCTGGGCGACTGGCTCACGGTCCGGCTCGGTTCGCGGCGACGCGCACTTGGGGTGATGGGCACGGTGGGGCTGCTGCTGGCGGGCACATGCGTTGGCGGCAGCGTCTTGATCGATGCGCCGCTTCTGGCCGTGTTGCTATGCTCGGTCGGCTATTTTTTTTCCTACATCCAACTGGCCGCCTGGTGGTCGACGATGGCCGACATCGGCGGCCGTCACGTGGGGGCCCTCTTCGGACTTGGGAACATGATCGGGCTTGGCGGGGGCGCCCTGTCGCAGGTTTTTCTGGGTTCGTACGCCGATTACCGCAAGGCGCTCGGGCTGATGGGCCGCGACCAGTGGGACCCCGCGTTCTATTTCTACGGCGGCGTGCTCGTGGTCGGCGGCCTGCTCTGGCTATTCATCAATCCGGCGAAGCCCGTCGTGCCCGTCGGTGAGAGTACCGGCTTTAGCCGGAAGCCGCGTTGACAACGGTGAGTTTTCCCGCTTCGAGGTCCTACCTGGCACGAAGCACGCGGCAAGACACCGGCCGACACCGCGCGTCACAAGATCCGAAACTGCGTGATATTCGACGACAACTCACGCCCTTATTGAAGGGCCGTCGGCGGTGGATGTGCTGGCGAGGTTGAATTAGAGTAAAAGCGATTGTACACCGGCAGAATGACGATGACAAAGCAACAAGATTCGAACCATCATGCCAAGACAGTGGTCATCGGGTTCGTGGCGGCCAGCGTCTTGTTGTTCATCGCCAGCCTTTTCCTTGATGGTTTTTACATCGACCGCCCTGACGATCCGCGGGCATGGAGTCCAGGCTATGGGCTACTGCTTCTTGGCTGGATGGCGGTGCTGATGGGCGTCCCCGCCTGGCTGGCCAACCCGGCTGTCATGGCGGCTTGGATTCTCTTGCTGGTCGACTTGAAACGAGCGGCTTTCGCCGCAGCGGCTTTGGCAATGCTCTTCGCGCTCAGCTTTCTGCTCTGGGATAAGATCATCACCGACGAAGCCGGCAATTACTCAAAAATTACTGGATACGGGTCCGGGTATTGGTGCTGGGTTGCCAGCGCCGCCATGGCGTTTCTAGGCGGCATCGTTGCGATTTGTATTGCGCGGAAACCGACCGATGAAAGTCGCCCGGTTTAACGCCGCTCGTGACTGCGGTGGTCTCTACGCTTACGCTGGACTCGCGTGGCGGTTATCGGAATTCACTTCGGTCACATCGACCGCAGCAACCGTGGGGCGGGCTGGGCCGACGTTGGGCTTGCTCCTGGACCGTTCCCTGACGGCGCTTGACCAAGCCGGCATGCGCGACAGTTGCGCAACAAAGTGGCCAAGCCAAACGGCGAGCCACAAGGGGCCCGCCGAGCCGGCCGCGGGGCGGCAGTCATACGTTTGAACCGGTGTGCTGCTTGTAATACTACGCTGACCCGGTGAAGCCGGCGATGACGTCTTCGTTGGTTTTCCCAGCGGCGAACTGGCTAAGCCAGTAGGCCAGCCCGTCTCGTTGGGCAGCGCGGCGGTGTCGGTCACCGCGGCTCAACTGGGAACTTCTCGATGACCAGTTGGGGAAGCTCTGCTTTCAACGCGCGGTCGCCTTCCGGCGTGACCTTGCTGCCGTGAATGTAAATCTGCTTCAACTTCGGCATGGTTTTCAGTGAAGCCAGCCCCTCGTCGGTGATCTGCGTATCCTGCAGGTCGACGCTGGTCAGGTGTGCCATTCCTTCGAGGTGCCGCAGTCCCATATCGGTAATGCCCGGGGCGAGCACGACTCGTCCGAGCTGCGGAAACTGCGCGAGGCCGGCGAGATCGTTGTCGGTCGCGCGGCTCTTGCGGAGGTTGACGCTGATCACGTGCCCATGGTCGCTGCGCGTCTTGCCACCGAGTTGCACGATGCGGTCGCTGGCGCCCCTTTCGGGCGAGGGACTGCAACCGGTCAGGCCGGCAAGAACCGAAATCGCCGCGAGCGACGCGCAAAGACTCCCGGCATGGTCAGTGGCTGACAGGGTTCGCATGGTCAACGTCCGATTTTACTCATCGTGTCGACGACAAAGCAACACTGCCATCAAAGGTGCCGTCACCGGTTGCAGCGATCCAATTGGGATGGGGCGGTGATCCTCAGATCGGGCACAACCGATGCGCGGCCAGCACTCAATCCGGCGGGCCGCCGCTTTGTTGGCCGCCATTGAGCATTGGATCATTGTCGAAATTGCCGCCGTTAGCTTTCCAATCCACCAAAATTCCGCTTGTGGGGCGTTCGGATTCGACAGATTGACCGAAGCGCCGAACTGTTTTTTTTGGCCACGCTGAAACGAGGAGGCGGCAGGTAGTGCATACGCCCGCCGAACAGGCCGCCGGCGGGCTGGGCCGGCGCTGGGCTTCCTCCTGGTCGGTTCCCTGGCGGCGATTGGCCAAGCCGGCCTGCGCAGCCGTTGCGCAGCAATGTGGCCAAGCCAAGCCGCGAGCCCCAAGCGCCCCGCAGAGCCGGGCGCGGGGTGTGCTGGTGCTGGGCTCCCGCCCGGCGCCCGTCGGTGTGTCGGACCGAGGTGTGTGGCGAGTAGTCGCGTCGATCGAAGACCTGAGGACGTCCAGTCTGGGTTTGGGATTCGACGTAACTGGTGTCCTCGACTGAGATTGACGCCTGCATTCCAGGAGCTATTCTCAATGCATTCCACTGCGAGAATCGCAAGTTAGGCGGCGCGGAGAGTCGCGTCGGGAGCATGAACGAATTTCGGCTGTTCGCGCACGGCGAGGCATTCGACGTTGACACCTTCCTGGCATCGACTACGCTTCGTCCCGACTACGTGTGGCGACGCGGCGACCAGCGGCGGTATTCGTGCGTCGAGAGCCGACACCCAACCAGCGGCGTCGAGTTCCAGCTTGGTGACGGGCTGACGGTGCCGTTTTTGGAACAAGAGGAGATCGCGGTCGCCTACATGAAGGCACACCGCGACCAGTTGCGCGCCTTGGCGCAGTCCCCGGGCGCGGAGTCTTTCATCCTGGGCCTTCAGTACCAAACGGCATTCGAGAGCAGCGTCATCGGCTTCGCGCTGGGTCCGTCCACTTGGCTCATGTGGCACTGCCTCGACATCGGTTGCCGGCCCGTTTATTACATCACCCTGAGCCGGCGGCCGGATGAGGACCTCTAACCAGACTCTGCACCGGACGCCGCCCGTTGCATGTAGGGCTTTCCAGGACGTGTATCTACCGAACCTGCCGGCAGGCGGGTTTTGTCGTGTACTCAGCGCGCGTCGGTCACATCGACCGATGCGCCGAACGACAACTTGACACGCGCCATAATCTGAATTCCCCTCGGCTTTGCGTCTGGTGCCCCGTTTTTTGGCACTCGTCGTATATCCGGCTCGTGCTGATGTCGGCGTGGCCAAGCGGCAAGGGGGATGGAGAGGGTGGACAGACCTACCAAATAAGCGGGCGCGTGATGCGAGTGGCATCCACGTACGCGCGCATCCAATCCCAGCCGCACAAGGCGAGCACCAGCGCGTCGGCGCGGTCGGGCGACCGCCCCCCAAGCAGCTCGCGGACCGTCGGCTCGCGGCGGTCGCCGCCAGGTGAACGCGATTTCGGCGGCAACCGCAGCCTCCCATCGCCGTCGTAGCTCTTGGGCAGTACCGCCAACTCTTCGCGCAGCTTCGCGTCGTCGGGGGGTATCGAAAGGCAACGCTTTTTGGGCGGCCATCGCTCGACGGGCAACTTCAGCATCGCCCGCGCGAGGCGCTTCGGTTCGAGCGCGTTGCGAAGCTCGCCGTAGAGCTCCGCGCGGCGATTGCGGTACATGGCCGGCTTCCGGGCGGTTTCGCCGAAGGCGACAATCCTCAAGTCCCAGCGCTCACGGTCCGAGATGTTGTCGGCGATCTGCTGGCCTCCGCCGCCGGCGTCGAACGCCACGGCGCCGGGCCAGATGTGGTACTTTCGCGTCAGCCGCATCGTCACGCCGGTAATCTCGGAGGTGTCCGGCGTCCGCTTGGCCACGATTTCGCGCACTCCGTATCGGCCCAGCACCACCCACACCGTTTCGTCGCCGCCGCCGGAGGCCACGTCGATGCCGATCGAGTAGGGATGGTCGAATCGATAGGGGATGCCCGAGCGGCTAGTGGGCAACCCACCATCGTCCCGTTCGTTCGCCGCCGCGCGCTCGGCTTCGACGATGGCAATCAGCCGTTGCAGCTCGGCCCCCAGTTTCTGGGCGATGTCGAGCCACTCGGAGGGGAACAGCCGTTCGTCGGCCTCGTCGGGAAACAGCCCCAACAGCCGCGTGCGCACTTTGTCGCAGGGCAAGTTCGCCTGGCGCGCCTGGAAGTCGGCATACGTGAGGATGCCGGGGGCCACCACCGGCGGTGGACCGGCGCGCCCGGCGGCGATGTGCGAGCGAGCAAACAAGACATTGGGCGATTGCTCCCCAGAAACATGGATCACCTTGCGGTACAAACGGCCCGAGCCGTCGGGGTGCCGCTGGTCGCCGGCGCGGCACTTCTCGTAGAAAATGCCCGTGCTGCGCAGCGGGTTGCCAATGGCCAGGATGCGGTGCGCCTGGCTCGTGGCGGCCTCGTAGAACTCGGTTTCCAGGGCGCTGGCCTCCTCGAAGACGAAGAGTACGGTGCCGGTGCCGTCGTCCAAGGTCGGCAGGTGGTGCCCCTGGAACGACTCGACCTGGGCGGCCACCTGGCCCAGCGTGTAAAACTTGCGCTGCGGGCCGCGGTCGCGCCCCTGGCTGGGGAGCCAGAGCCGCAACTGCGATCGCTGCAACTGAAAATCGTAGGGATCGCCGTTGTCCTTGGCGGTGCGCAAGAGATGGTCGATCTCGCCCCAGAGCACGTGGTGGAGTTGCTCTTCGGTGGTGCTCGACGTAACCACTTTGGCGCAGCGGTGCAGAACCACCAGACGACGGTGAGCGCGGCGATGAACGACTTGCCCATCCCATTGGCCGAATGGACCCAGGTTTCATCGCTCTTGACGACCGACTCGATGATCTCGGCCTGGTAGGGCGCCAGCGTGATCTGCGGCCAGAACCGCGTGACGAATTCGAGGGGCCGGTTGACGTACTCCTGCCAGGTGCGTTGGAGCCGCTCGAAATGGTCGTTTGAGAAAGGGTCTTTGGGCATGGGGCTGGTTGGTGGTTCGTGGTTGGTTGAGGGTTCAGGTCGCGTTCGGCGACTTTTGCAGGTGTAGGGTGGGACAAGATCGCCTTGGGCGATCACCGGCCCACCAACCACGCTGTTGGCAATGGTGGGCCGGCGCCCGCTCCGCGGTCTTGTCCCACCCTACTGACTACTGACTACTGACTACTGACTACTGACTTATGCGCCCTCATCCGCGCGTCGCCCCATTTCCGCGTCGCCGAGTCTTCCTTCCGGCGCGACGCGGCGCGCGAACTCGGCGGCGAGGTCGAACACGTTGGAGCGCTCGACAAGCGCCGCGGCGGGCGGCTCG
>DATLQY010000571.1:0-10688 GCA_035534975.1 Pirellulales bacterium | reverse complement strand
ACCGACCGGCCCTTTGCCGGGAACCCTGCCGTCGTGTGCCTTCTTTCGGCGTGGAAGGACAACCGCTGGCTGCAAGCCGTGGCCGCCGAAATGAACCAGTCGGAGACGGCCTTCGTGGTGAAAGATGGCGACGGCTTCGGTCTCCGCTGGTTCACGCCGACGGTTGAGGTCGATCTCTGCAGCCACGCAACCTTGGCATCGGCACACGTTTTGTGGCAGCAGGGCATCGCCGGGGCAGACGATGAGATTTCCTTCTCCACCAGGAGCGGCGTTCTGAAGGCCATTCGCCGTGGCGGCGACATCGAACTCGATTTCCCCGCCGAGCCGGAAGTGCCCATTGAGCCACCAACCAATTTACTCGCCGCATTGGGCGTGACAGCCAAGTATGTCGGCAAGAACCGTTTCGATTACCTCGTTGAGGTCGATTCGGAAGCGATCCTGCGAGGCATGTCTCCCGATTTCAAGTTGCTGTCCTCGGTCCCCTGCCGGGGCGTGATCGTTACGTGTCGCTCGTCGGACCCGAAGTTTGATTTCGTGTCCCGCTTCTTCGCACCGGCGGCGGGCATTGACGAAGACCCCGTGACGGGATCGGCCCACTGCTGCCTCGGCGAATTCTGGAAAAAGCGGTTGGGCAAGGATGAATTCCTCGCCTATCAAGCATCTGCACGAGGCGGCGAAGTGAAGGTGCGCGTGGTGGAGAAAAGGGCGTTCCTGGGCGGAAAGGCGGTGACGGTGGCCAGGGGAGAGCTGCTTGTCGGGGAGGTTGATGGGTGAGGCGGTTCACTCCCCCTTCTCCTCCTCTTTCGGATTCAAACCTCGCTGGGCGTTAGGCAATAGGTGTTAGGCGCTATGCATTGGGCGTTAGGCGTTTGGGCTATCTATGGACGCGCAGAAAGCTCACGCAAAGGCGCAAAGGCGCCAAGAACTTTCGTCTTGCTTTGCGGCTTGGCGCCTTTGCGTGAGACCGTCTTCTTATCGAGCGAAACCCAGTCGATCGGCCTTGACCCGGCGGGCAGATTTCCCTAACGTCCCGCGACCATGTTGCGCACCCATCGCACCCTTTTTTGTGCCGCGGTCCTCTACGCGACGTCGGCCGCCGGCCTGGCCGACGACTCGCAGTTCACGATTGCGCCACAGGAGGGGGTACTCTTACTGAAAAACGGCGCGGTCCTTCGCGGCCAAATCACCGCGGCAGGTGACCATTATTATGTCCTCTGGTCGAACGGCCAAACTCACGTCAAAGCGGCCGACGTCGATATGCACTGTCGCGACCTGGCCGATGGTTACCGTCGCAAGCGCGCCATGATCGAGGGCGGCAAAGCCTCGGATCATCTTTCGCTGGCCGAATGGTGCGTGCGGCACAAGTGGTTCGATGGCGCCGCCAAGGAATTGGCCGCCGCGGCCGCGATCGACCCAAACCATCCCAGGCTGCTGCTGATCAGCCAGAGACTTGACCATGAGCGGCGCGACGTCGAAATCGCTCCCGTGCGGGTAACGCACGCTAGCAACGGGCCGAAGAACGCCGAGCTCGATCGGATGGTGCGCGGCATGCCCAAAGGCTCGGTCGCCACCTTCACCAATTCGATTCAACCGCTGTTGCTCAACAATTGCACCACCTCGGGCTGCCATGATTCGCGCTCGAACGGGAAGCTGCGGTTGTCGCGAGTGTCGTTGGCCGCGCCCAGCCCGCGCTCGACGCAACGCAATCTGCACTCCGTGTGGCAGTGCATCAATGCCGCCGATCCGATGGCCAGCCCCTTGTTGACCGTCCCCGTCGAGCAGCACGGCAACACAAAGGCCGCGATCTTCACCAACCGCGAGGCGGAGCAATACCGGCAACTCGTCGTCTGGGTGCAAAATGTTTCCGGGCCGCGCGGGCCCAACCAACCAACGACGGTCGCCAGGAATACGCCGCCGTTGATGCAGGCAACGCCGCCAGGCCGCCCCGAAAACCACGACGACTCACTTTCGCCATCCGATCCGGCCGCCACCGACGCTCCGCGGCACATGGAGAATGCCATGCCCGCCATCGACGAAACGAGCGGCGATGCGGCCGATGCTGAAGCCGAAGCGGCCCCCGCGCCCTATACGCCGGTTGATCCGTTCGACCCAGAGATCTTCAATCGCCGGTACTTCCCTCGTTGAGGGCGAAATCGCCGTCACAAGAAAGCGGTGGCTGGCGGCAGAGCCTAAGCGATGCCCCGGCTTGATGTCGACCAGGGCATCGCTAAGGCTCGCCCCAGCCACTGTGAATGTCGCATTCTGACCGCGTGAAGTATTGCGCGGGCGAGGTGACGGAGCCGTCCCGTGTTCAACGATCGGCGTACCCCCGTGGGTGCGTCGAGTGCCAACGCCAAGCGGTGCCGACGATCGAATCGAGGTCGGTGTATTTAGGCCGCCATCCCAACAGCGCCTGGGCGCGGCGCGAGTCGGCCACGAGCTCCGGAGGGTCGCCCGCGCGGCGCGGGCCCACGACGCAGGGGATGGGGTGGCCGGTTACCCGGCGGCAAGCCTCGATCACCTCGCGTACGCTGTGCCCGCGGCCGGTGCCAAGGTTGAGCTCGATGCCTTTGCCCGGCGTCAGGCGGGCAAGCGCCGCGACGTGCGCCGCCGCGAGATCATCAACGTGGACATAGTCGCGCACGCAGGTGCCGTCGGGCGTGGGGTAATCGTCGCCGAAGATCGTGATCCGCTCGCGGCGTCCCAATGCGACTTCGAGCACGATCGGAACCAGGTGCGACTCGGGCGAATGGTCCTCGCCCAGGTCGCCTTCGGGGCTTGCGCCGGCGGCGTTGAAATATCGCAGCGCCGCGTAGCCGAATCCGTATGCCTTGGCGTAATCGGCCAGCGCACGCTCGATGACGAGCTTGGCGAAGCCATAGGGGTTGATCGGCCGCTGCGGCTCATCTTCGCTGATCGGAAGGCGTTCGGGAGCGCCATAGGTGGCCGTGGTGCTTGAAAACACGATCCGATTCACGGCCGCGTCGCGCATCGCTTCCAGCAGCACCAGGCTGGCCACGACGTTGTTCTGGTAGTACTTGGCCGGATCGGCGACCGACTCGCCGACCGCGGCGAAGGCCGCGAAGTGCATCACCGCTTCGATACTTCGCTCGGCAAGCGTCCGCGCGAGCAATTCGCGATCGGCCAATTCCCCGACGATGAGACGGCCGCTTGGCGCCGCCGCGCGGTGCCCCAGCGAAAGATTGTCGTAGGCCCAGACATCGTGCCCCGCACGCGCCAGCCAGCGCGCCGCATGGCTCCCGATATAGCCCGCCCCACCGGTGACCAGGATGTTCATTACGGCACTCGCAGCACGCTGTTATGGTACTCTCCGTGCTGGTCCGGGTTGCCCGGATCGGAGCGCCACTTTTTCCCGTCAACGACGAACTTGTACTCGTGCGTTCCCTTGCCGAGCTTCAAAGTCGTCGTGTAGCGTCCTTCGGCGTCGGGGCCGGCCATTTTGTGATCGGCTGGCTTCCATTCGTTGAAAGCGCCGGCCAGGTAGACCGCTTCGCACGGGGTGTCGGGACGATAGCTGAACGTGACTTCGTATTCGTCGTCGCCCAGCTTGAGCACGCGTGGCAGTCCAAGCGTGAAGTCCTGGTCCTCGCGGACCACTTCGAAGGTGCCGATCATCATCTCTTGCCAGGTCTGGTCGCCCCAGGTCACCGCGGCGCCCGGATCGGGGTTCAGCGGGTTCTCGGGTGAGTTGTCGAAGACGCCCGTGCAGTGGATCACCGTCCCTTCGGGCAGCCGCATGGGCTCGGCCAGTGCATAGGCGTTCTGCCAGTTGAAATCGTAGCGTGGCACGTCGAGCAGCGTTTCGGTCCGGCCGTCGGGAAAGATCGCGTCGAAACGGAACGATTTTCCGCGCAGGTGCATGTGCGGCAAGAGCGAATAGAGCCGCATGTCCTGGTCGAAGCGGTGTTTGGCTTCAACCCGATGGTTCGCTTCTCCCGGCGGAATGCGGAATTGGAATGTCAGCGCGATCTGGGTCATGAGTTGCTTCTTGACCGTTTCAGGATCTGCGAACACCAGCCCCGCGGTCGACAGATCGGTTTGCTCTCGTCCGTTGGGCGTATAGTGGGCCTGGATCAACAGCTTCGAACCGGCCGGCACGCGTTTGGCCGTCCCCTCGGGAAACTTTGACGAAGGCATGCCGGGCGCGAAGCCCGCCAGTGAGTTGAACAAGACCGCCTCCGGGCTGGTGCGCAGGTCACGGCCAGGCGGCAAGAAGAACAGCACCAGGTGATGGACCACGGCCGTATTGCCTGGCCGGACTTCGGCGGCCTGAATCCAGGTGTCCTTCGCGAAGGTATAGTCCAGCTCGAACTCCTGGTACTCCACCGTGCCCGTGGCGGGCACCGTGTACGCCGCCGGCATCGCCAATACCACGTCGGGCTTGGGAATGCGCCACTCTTCGATGTATTGCGCGGGAGGCGGCAAATCGGCCGGGTCGCCTTCGGGCACGCCGTTGTCGATCCATTCGAAGATCAGCTTCCGCTCATCATCGCGCAATCGGTTGTCGTTGGAGAAGTGGCCGAACTCGGGATTGGCATGCCAGGGAGGCATTCGTCCCGCCTCGATCACCTCGCGGATCGTCTCGGTCCAGCCGACCACTTCCGAGTACGAATTCATCGCAAACGGCGCGACTTGTCCCGGCCGGTGGCAGTGGACGCACCGCTGCTGCAAAATACCGGCCACGTGCTTCGCATAGGTAATGTCGCCCGTAGGCGGCTTGCGGACCACGCGACCGATGAAGCAACCGGCCGCCTCCGTTTCGCCCAGGGTCACTTCTTTGCCGGCCAGAAGCTCGTCGAGCGCGGCCGCCAGTTCGCGGTGCTCCGGCTTGGGACGGGTGTAACCTACGCCGAACTGATCGTCGATTCGCCCGTGGTAGCGCACGACGCGGCCGGCGTCCAGCAAGAACACCTCAGGGGTGCGCTCGGCGCCGAGTTGATCCGCGACTTTGTTTCCCGGATCCTTCAGCAGTGGAAACTCGATTTCGTGTCGTCGGACATATTGGCCCATTTCCGCCAGGGAGTCCTGTTGGTTCGAGTCGATGCCGACGAAGGCGATGCCCCGCGGACCGTACTCCGCCGCCAACTCGGCCAACCGCCGGCCGTAGACAGCCGCCAATGGGCACTCCGTGCCCAAAAACGCCAAGACCAATGCCTTGTGATCGGACCACTCCACCAGATCGTGCGCGGTGCCAAGGTAATCCTGGAGCTGGAAGTTCTCGATTTGGCGGCCGATGGGCGACGCCAGGCGGCCGGGGGAATCGGCGGCCAATGGCGAGGTCAGTAAGAGCAAAATCAAAAGACTTCTTGATAAATCCATGATGTTCAACCTCGAAATGAAAGCGGGGTCGTTGGACTACGACTGCAAAGCGCGACAACCGGTGCCGCCAAGGGGGGCGAAAAGCTGAGTCCATAGCATACTGTCGAGGGGGATGAATCGGCAAGACTCGAAGAGGGATGAAATCATTTAGGGGGGTAGGCTTGACAGGGCCCTGCCGGTGCGCACAATCTATAGCGTGTCGGGGGCGACCCCGATTACGGCCCCTTCAAGGTTCCTGCCCCACCTTGATGGGGCTTTTTTTTCAACGCCCCGCTTCAACGCTCCGGTGGGGCAGGTTTCCAACCTGCCATAGACTTTTGCATGGCAGGTTGGGAACCTGCCCCACGGTCCGATCGTCAACCTGGGTTCGCCATCTTCCTCCGTCGCGATACACTGCCGGCATGGATGAACACGACCAGCACGACCTGCGCTTGCTGGCGATCTTGCACTATGTGCTGGGCGGTGTGACGGCCGCGCTGATGCTTCCGCTGTTGCCGTTGGTCTGGATCAGCTACCGCTCGTTCGAAGACTTCAACGAGGCCGCGGCCCACCCCGCCGTGACCGGCTCGGGTGACATCACACTCTGGGGCTTCACGTCGGCCGTCTGCCTGGCGGCATTCGTCTCGCTCGCCGTATTGTGCCCGGTCCACGGCGCCCTGTTGGCCTACATCGGCCGCTCGATCGCCCGTCGCCGCCGCCGACTGCTCTGCCTGGTGTTCTCCGGGTTGCACGTAATTAACATCCCGTTCGGCACCGCGCTAAGCGTATTCGCCTTCCTTGTGCTGCGGCGCCCTTCAGTGAAAGAATCGTTCACACGTAGACGATAACAGTACACTATTGCGGACAAGGCGATCCAAACAAAAAGGCATCCCGCCATCGCCCGCCGGCAGCCGTCTCAGTGGCTGTGGCGTAACGGTTGGCGGAGGCGCCGCTACGCGGCTTGCTCTCTGGCGAGGTTCTTCAGGCGATCCCCAACTCCCCCTTCACCGCGGCGAAGGCCTCGACTGCCATGTGCAAATCGTCGCGAGAGTGCGCCGCCGAGACTTGCACGCGAATCCGCGCTTTCCCCTGCGGCACGACGGGGTACGAAAAGCCGATGACGTAGACGCCTCGCTCGAGCATCCGCTCGGCCATTCGCGCCGCGAGCGCCGCGTCGCCGAGCATGATCGGCACGATGGGGTGCTCGCCCGCGACGATGTCAAAGCCGCGCTGGGTCATTCCGGCGCGGAAGAAACGCGTGTTCTCATGGAGCTTGTCGCCGAGCGCCGTCGAGCGGGTCAAGAGGTCGACCGCCGCCAGCGACGCGCCGACGATCGGTGGCGGCAACGTGTTGGAAAACAAGTAGGGCCGCGAACGCTGCCTGAGGAATTGGACGATTTCCGCACGGCCGCTGGCGTACCCCCCGCTGCCGCCCCCCAGGGCCTTGCCCAAGGTGCCCGTGATCACATCGACGCGGCCCATCACGCCGTGGTGTTCGTGCGTGCCGCGCCCCCTCGGGCCAATCACGCCCACGGCGTGTGAATCGTCGACCATCACCAAGGCGTCGTACTTGTCGGCCAACTCGCAGATCGCCGACAAGTTCGCCAAAGTGCCATCCATCGAGAAGACTCCGTCGCTGGCGATCATGCGGAAGCGGGCCGTTCGGGCTTCCTGTAAACGCGCCTCCAAGTCGGCCATGTCGTTGTTGTGGTAGCGCAGCCTTTGGGCCTTCGAGAGCCGGACGCCATCGATGATCGAGGCGTGGTTCAACTCGTCGGAAATCACCGCGTCTTCGGCACCCAGCAGCGTCTCGAACAGCCCGCCGTTGGCGTCGAAGCAGGAGGAATAAAGGATCGTGTCGTCGGTGCCGAGAAACTCCGACAGCTTGCGTTCCAAATCCTTGTGCGGCTGTTGCGTTCCGCAAATGAAGCGGACCGAGGCCAAGCCGTAGCCCCAGCGATCGAGCGCCTGATGGGCGGCGGCAATGATCTCGGGGTGATCGGCCAGGCCGAGGTAATTGTTGGCGCACATGTTGAGGACGTCCGCGCGGCCCGCGGCGCCGACATGGGCGCTCTGCGGCGTCGAGAGCACACGTTCGCCCTTGAACGTGCCCGCCGCGCGGATCTCGGCAAGTTGTTTGATCAGGTATTGCTGGAAGGATGTGTACATCGGCGTGGAGGTTAGTGGTTTGGTTTTAGGATTCAGGGTGCAAGGAGTGAGAACACAGGAGCCAGGAGTCAGGAGCCAGGAGCCAGGGGAAGACGCGAGCACAGAGGGATCTCCTCATCCCCTCATCCCCTCATCCCCTCATCTCCTCATCCCCTCATCCCCTCATCCCCTCCACACTACCCCTCGTTCCAGGTCAGAATCACCTTGCCCGATTGGCCCGAGAGCATCGCATCGAAGCCCTGTTGGAACTCGGTGGCGGGGAAGTGATGGGTGATGATCGGGCTGATGTCGAGGCCGCTCTGCAACATAACGGTCATCTTGTACCAGGTTTCGTACATCTCGCGACCGTAGATGCCGCGGATCGTGAGCATGTTGAACACGACCGTGGTCCAGTCGATGGCTGTTTCCGAGGTCGGGATGCCGAGCACCGCGATCTTTCCCCCGTGGCACATGTTGGCCAGCATGTCGCGAAAGGCGGCGCTGTTGCCCGACATCTCGAGTCCGACGTCGAACCCTTCTCTCATGCCCAGCTTTTTCTGGGCGTCGGCGAGCGTTCCGTTTCTTACGTCGCACGCGAGCGTGACCCCCATCGTACGCGCCAGCTCCAGGCGGTAGGGATTGACATCGGTGATCACGACGTGGCGCGCGCCGGCGTGGCGGACCACCGCGGCGGCCATGATGCCGATCGGCCCGGCGCCGGTGATCAGTACGTCCTCGCCCAGCACGTCAAACGAGAGCGCCGTATGGACCGCGTTGCCGAAGGGATCGAAGATCGACTGCACGTCGCGCGGGATCGCGGGGTCGTGGACCCAGACGTTGGTCATTGGCAGCGCCAGGAACTCGGCGAACGCGCCGTGCCGGTTGACGCCCACCCCCTTGGTGTCCTTGCAGAGATGGCGGCGGCCCGCCAGGCAATTGCGGCAGTGGCCGCATACGACGTGCCCCTCACCACTGACGACCTCACCCGGATGAAAGTCCTTGACGTTCGAACCGACCTCGACGATTCGGCCCACGAATTCGTGCCCCACGACCATCGGCACGGGGATCGTCCGCCGGGCCCAGGCGTCCCATTGGTAAATGTGGACGTCGGTGCCGCAGATGCCGGTGCGGAGCACCTGGATCAGCACGTCGTTGATGCCGAATTGGGGGACGGGCACCTCATCCAGCCACAAGCCCGGCTCGGCCCGTTGCTTGACCAAGGCGCGCATCGTTTTCATTGGCATCCTTTCGAACGCTTGCGTTGGGAACAGTCTATCGTGATCCTGCTTCGACTCCAAGTGGCGGGAGGGAGTGGCGAGTCTTGTGGTGGTTTGTGGTGACGGTTGACTCAAACGGCGGTTGGGGCAAGAATTCGGTGCTCGTTTGGTTCGTCAACGGCGACGGGTCTCGGATAGGGTCCCAACGCCCAAAGCCCATCGCCTATTCCCGTGCCCGCCATTTTCGAATTCCCGCATGTCGTGACCGCCGACGAGATCGATGCTTTGGGGCACGCCAACAACCTCCGTTACTTGAGCTGGATGCAGGCAGCGGCGTTGGCCCATTCGGCGGCGCAAGGTTGGCCCGCCGAGTCGTACCAGCGGTTGGGTCTGGGTTGGGTGGTGCGTTCACACGAGATCACCTACGAGCGGCCGGCGTTCGAGGGCGATTCGATCATTGTGCGCACCTGGGTGGCCGGCTTCAAGCGCGCGAGCTCGGTGCGGCGCTACGATGTGCTTCGCGCCGGCGATGGCAAACGACTCGCGACGGCGGCCACCTGCTGGGCGTTTGTCAACTATGCCACCGGGATGCCCGCCCGCGTGCCGCCGGAAATCATAGAATCGTTCGTGTTGGTGGAGCTTTCCTGACCGTTATGGGTGGCCCTCCGCCCGGCGTTTTTTTTCCGCTTTGGCAGAAAATCGTTGACATCCGGGCGGTTGGTGTGTTATTGCTAAAGGTGTGGGTTGGCCCCAAGGCCAACGTCCGATTTAAAACCTCGGATACGGAGTGCTGCCATGCAAGATCCACCTGGTTTGGTTCTTTGAGGAGCGGCCCGTCGGGCTGTTTCTCGCGCGGCGTTGTCGTATTGGTTTCCGTCACATTCACCTTCATTTACGAACGACCTGCCTTGCCATCGTGCAAGGCAGGTTTTTTTTCAACCAACAGCCAGCCTCAATGCCGGAACAATCTCTTTTCCTCGTTCCCACGCTCCGCGTGGGTACGTCTCTTCGGCCGCTCTGCGGCCCGTCTCTGTCCTTTCCAAAATGACGCGCCTCCCATGTGCCTCCCCCTCACGCGAATTAAGAATAACTTTGGCCGTTTTTCATCGTCACCATCGTCACGCATCGTCACTCCGCAATGCGGGGGGTGATCAGGAAAGGCTTGCGGCGATTGTGACCTGCCCGTTTTTTGAGCACGCTTCGGCGACCGAAAGCTCCGTCGTGAACTGTCGATTTGACAGATGAGTATCTCGATTGAAAAAGTGTTTTATATCGGTGTTTTTGAGTCGTTTCATTCCCGTCCGGCGCGCGGGATGGGCTGACTCTCGCACCCTGCGTGCCCAGTTTTTTGGCTGCCACTGCGCGAAAATGACGCACGTCCAACGGCTCGCAATTGCCGTCTCGGCGAGCGCCGAGCCCTGCAATCTGAGAACACCGCGAGTTTTGCACCTTACCCGCGAGTTGAGCACCTTACCGCGGAGTTCGGAACACTAATCAACTCTGATCCACACTAATCGGCAAGCGGGTTCTATCAGCGAAGATGAGCGCGGATGAGTGTTTCTATCGGCGAGCGCCCGCGAAGCATTCCGCCGAATTGGCCATTTTCGCAACCGGCGAGATTCAAGCGCGCCGCGTGGACCGCCAACCAAGACAGACCCTCGCGACGGAACACTGTCCGCCCCATGGTAACAATACCAATGTCCAGTGATTAAGGCAAGCCCCCCGCTTCCACTCCAGGGCATGGTCGTCGACTCACGGTGGCTGGTGCAGAACGAAACGATGCCCCAGTTGCAATCGAGCCGGGGCGGCGCTTTCGCCTCATCCTTCATCCTTCATCCTTCCGCCTTCATCCTTCCTGGGCCCCCCTGCCGGCTTCGTCCTGTCCCCTGTAACCTGAAACCTGTCACCCCTTTCTGCCCCCTGGCTTCCCCCCACCCCCCTGGCAGTAAGTTAGGAATTTCAGCGTCAGCAGCGTCAGCAGCGTCAGCACGAACCTGTTCGCCG
>DATLQY010000570.1:0-6093 GCA_035534975.1 Pirellulales bacterium | reverse complement strand
CCCCTTGGTTTTTTCCGCCTTGGCGCTGGCGGTGGTCGAGATCGGCGACGTGCGGACGCTGGGAAAACTCGGCCTACGCGCGCTGCTCTTCACCGTTCTCCTTTCGGGTATGGCCGTCGCGCTGGGAATTACGCTGGTCGGCACGATTAGGCCGGGCGAGAAGCTGCCGCCGGAAAAACGCGACGCATTGGAACGGCAATACGCCCAAAGGGCGACGGCAAGCGTCGAACAGGCGAAAAAGGCCAAGCCGATCCGCGACCTCGTGGTGGACATGCTCCCTGAAAACCCATTGCAAGAGATGGTGGGAGCCGTCGACGGCAGCTCGAAGGGGAATGGCATGTTGGCCGTGATGGTCTTCGCGATGGTCCTGGGGGCGGCAATCACGACCGCCCCCGACAAGTGCGCCTCGCTGATCGGATGGCTCGAGGGGATGAATGTCGTCTCGATGGTTGTCATCGACTGGGCCATGCGGCTCGCCCCCTTGGGGTCCGGCTGTCTGGTGTTCTCGATCACGGCGAGGCTTGGTCTCGACATCCTGTTGACACTGTTCTGGTTCGTGCTCACCGTGCTGACCGGCTTTGCCCTGCACCTGATGGTTACGTACCCGCTGGTGCTCGCCTTGTTCAGCCGAATGTCGCCCCGCCGGTTCTTCCGCGGCGCGCGCGAAGCGATGCTGGTGGCCTTGGGCACGTCGTCGTCGAGCGCGACATTACCCACGGCGATCAAAGTCGCCGAGGTCGATTTGAAACTCCCCAAGCAAATCTCGAGGTTCGTTCTGACCGTGGGAGCAACCGGCAACCAGAACGGCACGGCGCTGTTCGGGGGAGTAGTCGTGCTGTTCATGGCGCAAGTATTTCACGTCGAGTTGACCTTGGCACAGCAGGTACAGGTGGTGCTCATGTCGATCCTGGCAGGTGTGGGGACGGCGGGCGTGCCCGGCGGCTCGCTGCCGATGATTGTCGTATTGATGCAATCGGTGGGCGTGCCGGGCGAAGGAATCGGGATCATCATGGGCATCGATCGCATCATCGATATGTGCCGCACGGTGCTCAACGTCACCGGCGACCTGGTGGTCGCGACCTGCGTGGCCGGCGGAAGCGAGGAGGATGGCCGCGTTAGGTATACGGGCTAATTGACCGCCAACAATGGCGGCGAATCCGCCGGTGTCTTCTGGTAGAATGGTAAAGAGGGGTGACTTTGAATCTTTGGAGAACGACATGGACAGTATCACTCTTCACGACGCTCAGGCGAACCTCGCCGACCTGGTTCATCGGCTCGCGCCTGGCGCGACGGTGACCATTACCGAGAACGACCAACCCGTCGCCCAGTTGGTGGCGGCGACGGCCGCGCCCCGGCGGCCAGCGCGCCCGCGTCCGCCGGTGACAGGCGTGCCCAAGGCCGGCACTCTGGAAGGACTGCTCATCGTGCGAGCCGCAACTGGAAATGTTCGGGCAGTTCAGCGTCGATGCGAGCCAGCAGCCAGTCGTTGACGCCCAGATGGACGATCGGCGCGGGAGCAAGCCGGTTACGAAGCCAGGCAAAGATCATCAAGTCGGGTGGATCGAGGTCGCCGAGGAAAAACAGTTCCCGCCGACCAACGACATCGAGCAGCCACGGGACGTCGGCGGCAACGGGCAGGCCGCATCGAAACACAAGACCAGCCCGGTCAACGAACTCGCTGTTCTCAAACGCGGCCCGAATCCATGTGCTCTTCGTGGTGTAAATCATCCGCGCGCTGTTCGAGGTGGTGCGTACCACCCAAAACGGTTCACTTGGCGTGGGCGGAGCAAAATTGCCGTCTTCGTGGTCCGCAAACCATTTTTCGATCAACGTGATCGCCGAGTTCCCCATCACGACACTCATGGGTCGTATGTATTTGTGCCGAAATCAACAGCGGCGACTATACGTCGAGGTTCCGCACTTCCAGCGCGTGCTTCTCGATGAATTCGCGTCGGGGCTCGACCTTGTCGCCCATCAAGATGCGAAACAGGTCGTCGGCTGCGCTGGCGTCCTCCATGCGCACCTGCGACATGGTGCGGTTGGCGGGGTGCAAGGTCGTGTCGCGAAGCTCTTCGGCGTCCATTTCGCCCAAGCCCTTGAAGCGGGTGATCTGCAACCCCTTTTCGCCGGCCGCGCGGACCGCCGCCAACAACCCGCGCAGGTCCTCGATGCCGATCTCGTTCTCGCCCCGGCGCAGCTTGTAACGCGCTTCCTGGCTGCCCGTGCGGTGCTGCGTGATCAACGATTGAATGTCGAAGTTCATCTTGGCCAACTCGGCCAGTTGGTTGTTCAGCGAACGGACCTCGTGTAGCTCGACGATGTGCAGGCGCGAGCCGGCATGGCCGTTGGCGGCCGGTCCAGCGGCGGGCTGGTCGGTGACCGCAAACTCGCCGCCGGCCGCCTCCTCCTGCTGGGCCACGAAGGCGTCCAGTTCCTCTCGCGTCGTGAACCAGCGTTCGTGCGTGCCCAGAAAAACGTGGAAGATCGGCAATCTCTTCGTGACCGGATCCTGCCGCTTGGCGTGCTCGCGGAGGCTGATTCCGCGCCGCTCCAGGGCGATGATCGATTCCTCCATCGCCGCCAACACTGTGCAGAGTCGTTTCATTTCCTCCCCCGAGATACGCCGGCCGTCGCCGGGGTCGAAGATCCCCTCGGTCAGGCCCAGGTCGAGTAGTTGGGCCTTCATCTCCTCTTCGGTCTGCACGTAGTACGATTGCTTCTTGTTCTTCACGCGGAACAGAGGTGGCTGGGCTACGAAGATGAACCCGCCCGCGATCAAGGGGTACATCTGGCGATAAAAGAACGTCAACAGCAGCGTGCGGATGTGCGAGCCGTCGACGTCGGCGTCGGTCATGATCACGACTTTGCCGTAGCGGCGCTTGGCCAGGTCGATGTCTTCGCCGATGCCGATGCCGATGGCCGAGATCATACTGCGGACCTCCTCGTTGGCCAGCACCTTGTCTTCGCGGCTCTTGAAGGCGTTGATGATCTTGCCGCGCAACGGGAGGATCGCCTGAAACTCGCGCAGGCGGCCGTTCTCGGCGGTGCCGCCGGCCGAATCGCCCTCCACCAGGTACAGCTCGCAGCGTTCGACGTCGCGGCTGGTGCAGTCGCGCAGCTTGCCCGGTAGCCCGCGGCCGGAAAGCGCATTCTTGCGGTCGCGCGTCGCTTCCTTGGCCTTGCGAGCGGCCTCGCGTGCCTCGGCGGCCAACAGGCCCTTGTTCACGATCAGCTTGGCTACCTTGGGGTTCTGCTCGAGGTAGCGCGTGAGGAAATCGTAGACGGCGGAGTTGACAATCCCATCGACCTCGCCGTTGCCCAATTTGGTCTTGGTCTGGCCCTCGAATTGGGGCTCGGGCACTCGCACCGAGAGCACCGCGGTGAGCCCTTCGCGCACGTCCTCGCCGGTGGGAGTCAGGTCCTTGAACAAGTCGATTTTCTTGCCGTAGACGTTGAGCGCCTTGGTGAGCGCGGAGCGAAACCCCGAGACGTGCGTGCCGCCTTCGACCGTGTTGATGTTGTTGACGAAGCTGCAGACGTTCTCGGTGTATTCGTTGGCGTACTGCATGGCGACTTCGAGCCCCACGCCGTCGAATTCGCCGGCGATGTAAATCACGTCGGAGTGGATCGGGTCGGTGGCCCGGTTGAGGTGCTCGACGAAGGCACTGATGCCTCGTTCGTAGAAGAATGTTTCGCCCTCGCGAGTCCGCTCGTCGGAGAAGGTGATCTTCACGCCTCGGTTGAGAAAGGCCAGTTCCTGCAACCGCTTGTGGATCGTGTCATGAGTGAACCTGGTGTTGGGGAAGATCAGCGGATCGGGCTTGAAGGTGGTCTTCGTGCCGCGCTTGTCGGTCGTGCCGATGCGGCGGACCTCGGTGGTCGGTTGGCCCCGCTCGTACTCCTGCTGGTAGACGTGCCCTCCGCGTCGGACCTCGACCTCACACCATTCGGAAAGGAAGTTCACCACCGTCACGCCCACGCCGTGCAAGCCGCCGGAGGTTTGGTAGGCCCCCTTCTCGAACTTGCCGCCGAACTTGAGGACGGTCATCACACCTTGCAACGTCGAAAAGCCCAAGTCGGGGTGGACCTCGACCGGGATGCCGCGGCCGTCGTCCTCGACCGTCACCGAGCCGTCCGCGTTGATCGTCACCCGGATGTCCTTGGCGTGGCCGGCCATCGACTCGTCGATCGAGTTGTCGACCACTTCGTAGACCAGGTGGTGTAGCCCGCGAACCGTCGTATCGCCGATGTACATGGCGGGCCGTTCGCGGACGTGCTCCAGGTCGCTCAAGTGCTGGAGTTGCTCGGCGCCGTAGTCGCCTTCGACCTTTCGATAGAGCGGCATGTCGGGCGATTGCGCGGCCGAATCGAGCGGCGGCGTTTGCCGGATCGGCGGTTTGTCGGCGGGAGACGGCTGGTCTTGCGGTTTATCGGCCATGATTTTTTGAAAACTGAGTTACGTGACGGGGCGACCGGCTCGATGCAACCAGAACTAATGAACCAAATCACGAAGAACGACTAGGAACCACGGATAGCACGGATGATTTCACTGATAGCACGGATTCCAACACAACCTCTTCTTTATCCGTGCTATCCGCGTTATCAGAGGTATCCGTGGTTTTGTTGGCTTCATCCTTGTTTGAATCCAGTGTTGTTCATGGGCGGTGCCGAGTTCTTGCGTGTTACTCGATCGGACCCACCCGCAAACGCAAATTCGTGATCCGTTCTTGCGGTAGCAATCGGGTCAAGTGACCGAGGATGGTGTGTTTCTGAAACGTGATTTCTTGCGATAGCACCGAGTTCGCCACGATCACCTCCAAAGCCCCTCGCTTCACGGTGCCGACGCGGGTGTGCGTGGCGATCAACTCGCCGGCGGCTTCGCGCCAGGCGTCGGTGAACTGGGCCGCCGCGAGCTCGCGGGTGTAGCCGCGGCGGGCCATCAATTCAGCCAAGATGTCGCCTAGTTTCTTGGGGGCCGCTGGACGATGATTGTCTTTGGTCATTTTTCTATGGCAAGTTGGAAACCTGCCCCACGGGGACAATCGGAATTCTCACAAATTCCGCTACGCTTCTCGCGCTCACAGGAAAAGCTTCATACGAATGACAAAGGACCAATGACAAGTGACCAGATTTCACCTATCCCGCGCCAAGGGCATGATCACGTAACCGTAACCGTCGTCCGTCGAGCAGACGGCGGCACTCTCGGCGTCCTTGATTTCGATCGTAAAAGTCCGCTCCGGGTCGAGCACCTTCAAAAAATCGCTCAGGTAGCGTGGGTCGAGCATGATCGCCAGTGGGGCGCCCTCGTAGGCGATCGGCAGTTCGACTCGCGATTGGCCAGCCTGGTTCCCCTGCCCCGCGAGCACCAACTTGCCATCGGCGAAGCTGAAATCGACGCCGCGGCTTTCCTCGCTGGTGACGATCGCCGCCTGGCGAACGGCCGAATAGACCGGGCCTACGACCAGCTCGATCTTCACTGCGTCGGTGCGTCGCGGAAAAACGTCACGCCACTTGGGAAAACGCCCTTCGACGAGGCGGCTGTAGATCGTCACGCGCGGGCTGCGGACGAGCACGTCGTTGGGCCGCGCGGCAAGCTGCACCTCGGCATCCGCGTCGGTAAGCGAACGCTCGATCAACTGCATGGCTTTAGTGGGGATGATCGTCGTGGCATCGCCCGTCGCGTGGCCGCCGACCCCGTGCGCCGGACCTTCCATCATCGCCAACCGGCGACCGTCGGTGCCGACCGCCACGATCTTATCGGCCGTCAGCTCGACCAGCACGCCCCCCAAAGCGTAGCGGCTGCTCTCCGTGTCGGTGGCGAACACCGTGCGGCGGATGACTTCCTTGAACAGTCGAGCGGGCAATTCGTGGAACTTCGATTCGGTGAAGCCCGTCACCGTCGGAAACTCGTTGGGGTCTTCGGCCGGGAACTTGAACTCGCTGCGGTCGCCGCGGATGACCGTCCCTTGACCGTCGGTTTCCAATCGCAAGCTCGCATCGGACGATTCACGCAAGATCGAACCAAAGCGATGGATGGGCAGCACGGCGCTACCTGGCACCTCGATTTCAATTCCCGGCACGGCCACGCGAATG
>DATLQY010000569.1:0-2415 GCA_035534975.1 Pirellulales bacterium | reverse complement strand
CCGCCCATTTCCTTCCGACTCCTGGCTTCTGACTCCTGGCTCCTGACTTCTTTGGTCTTCAACGAGTGATCGCTTGTTGCCGTTCCGCTCCGCGCTGGGCGTTCCAAGTTCCGCGCTTGTCCGCCCATTTCCTTCTGACTCCTGCCTTCGGGCTCCTCGCTCCTTCTTCCCCCTTTCCCGTCCTCCGCCGGCTATCCCCTGTAACCTGTCACCTGTTCCCTCGACTCGCTCGACCACCGCCAGCAACTCCCCTATCCGGTGCCCGTACGTGTGCCTGGCCAGCACCTCGGACTGGCCGGCGGCGGCGATCCGCTCGCGCAGCTCGTCGCGCGAGAGATAGAACTTCAGCTTGTCGAGCATCTCGGCGCCGCTGGCGTACGTTTCGAAGTGCCTGCCGGGCTGCAACAGCTCGGCCTGGCCGCTGTCGGGTAACGCATTGCCCAGCAGCAGCGTGCCGCAAGCCGGCACCTCGAAGAACCGCATGTTGACGTCGTCGCCGACCGAGGGATTCAAGCCCACTTTCGCCTCAGAGAGCACCCGCGCCATGTCGTCGAAATAGGCGCGGCCCACGAACGAGTTGCGGTGGTACTGACGGGCCAGCTCGACGATCTCGCTGCGCGGGCCTGGGAACAGGTTGCCCGCGAACACGAAGTCGTATCGCTTGGGCAGGTCGTGCTTGCGGTGTACCGCTGGGTTGGCCGCCAGCGGCAACCAGCGGGCGGAGCTGATGCCGCGTTCGGCCAGCTCGCGCGCGCCGCGCTTTTGGGCCGCGAACACGAAATCGAACCGGCGCGCCATTTCCAGACGCTCTTCGAAACCCAGGTGCGTATCGATCGTCCAATAGGCGGCCGGCCGGCACTGGGCCGTCGGCGCGAAGCCGCGGCCGTCGTCGATCACCAGGTAGAGATCGAACGGCCGGGCCGCCGGCCGCTCCAAGTCGCCGGGCAGGAAATGCACGACTTCGTCCAGCTCGCCTCGAGCCACCAGCTCGTCGAGGGCCTGCTTGACGTGCGTTCCCGTGGTTTCCGGCCTAGCGGTGTTGTCAAAGACAATCGCAACGCGTCGGATTCTCATCGTTGGTCAGCCTCTCATTCATTCAGTCGCCTTATCGTCTCCCCGCGTCTCCGCGTCACCCCATCTCCGCGTCTCCCCTTTTCCCCTCCTCACCTCCTCACCTCCGCACCTCCTCCCTTCCCCGCCAGCACCACTCCCAGCCCGTGCGGCGTATCGAAAATCGTCAGCCGGTGCGTCGGCGTCGTAGCGCGATCGAGGGCGGGCGAGAGCGGGTCGCCAATACCGAACCGCTGGGCCAGCACGTGCCTCTCCCAGGTGCCGGTGGCGCTGGTGACGTTGGGGTCGTCCTTCGCCAGCGTCATGCGCGGGTTGCAAAGGCCGGCCGTGCAATCGTGGATCGCCAGCACGCGCCCCCGTAGAACGGAATTCATTCCGTTTTCCTGCTGTCCGCGGCGTAGAACGGAATTCATTCCGTTTTCCTGCCCGTCTCCGTCCTTGCCGCCATCCGACCACGACGACGGAATGAATTCCGTCCCACGCGCGCCGCCGGCTGGAGGCTCGCCCAAAAACTCGGCGACGGCCTCATCCAAAAGCCCATAATCATGAACGTCGACAAAGACGAAATCGGCGGCCGTTTCCTCCAGCACGCGCCGGCGGAACCGTCCGCGGAGGTCTTCGATTTCGAGCGTCGCCTCGTCGGGCGTGAAGTGTTTGACCTGGTTGGCGACGTCGAACGTCGTGACGCGGCAATCGAGGCCCGCCAGCGCGATCGAGTCCAAGATCCTGCGTGTCGAGCGGCCGTATTGCGTGCCGATCTCGACCAGGCGCTCCGGCTGGAAGGCGATAAGCAACGTATGGATGACGAACGCCTCTTCGAAACAGAGCGTTTTCAGTTCGCCGAAGCGGTGCGCGTAGCCTTTGGCCTCATGGAACCGCCGGTAGGTCCGGAACGTCGCCTCGACCGATTCGCGCTCCAACCCCAAGACCTCGGCCACATCGGCGACCAACCGGCCGTGGTCGCACTCCTGGCGAAACACCGGCCGGTACGGTTCTTGTATGGTGGGACAAGAGGGCGCAGCCCGCGACGGCCCACCCTGGTTTGGCTCCCGTAGGTCAGGCTTTCCAGCCTGACTGCCTTGTAGTTCAGGCGTTCCAGGCCGACGCGCTTGAGCGTCGCGCCTTTCAACCGCAGCCGGCGCGTGCCCATTGCCGCGGGCGCGCCGCGCCGCCAAAAGCGGCCGGTAGTGCCGTTCGATGACCGCCTCCCAGGTATAATGCCGCTCGAATCGCCGCCGGCCAAGCCTGCCCAGGGTAGATCGCAGCGGCTCGTCGTCGAGCAACAGTTCCAACTGGCGCGCGAGGTCGTCCGCGTCGCCCGGCTCGAAGAGTATTCCGGCGCCG
>DATLQY010000568.1:0-6314 GCA_035534975.1 Pirellulales bacterium | reverse complement strand
GCTCCAGCAGTGGGCCGGCGAACCGACGAAGCCGGAAACGGGCACCGTGCGGTCTTGAATTTGTCCGAGGAAATGGGCCAGCCTCACGCTATTCTCCAGCGCGGTCGTCGCCTGGCGGCGGACGATCTCGCCGACGTGCGGCGGCACGTAGTACGGATCGGTCCGCGGCGGCTGGTTTCCGGCCGCGCGCCACGCGGAATACGCCGCCGCCGATTCGCCGCCGAGAAACTGCACGGACTTGGCGCCGGGTTCGTCGCCCAGCGCCTGGCCTTGAAGGTGGGCGGCCACCGAGAAGATCTCGAGCCCGCGGGCCTTGGCCTTGGCCACGCGTTCCTGGGCATAGGCCTTGGCGCCGGCGTCGTCGCCACAACGGGCCAAGTCCAGCTCCCAGCTCGCTTCCTCCCAACCGTCGAACCCGGTCCGCCCGATCCAGTCGAGCCATTGGTCTTCGGGCACGTTGCCGAACTGTCCGCGCACCAAACCGATTTGGTGGAAGGAATGCTTGCCGCGGCGGTGCAGCTTGGTTTGGTGGTGGCCCACGATGATTTCTCCCTTGCGATGGTGCCGGCCGCTGTATCTTAGGAAATGCGCGGCAAAAATCCAGTAGGGCCGCCGCCGTTTTCGACGTAGAATTGAGAAACATGAAAACCGGGGTCGCGCGACGTGGCCGATGTTACCGAAATCAACGACCTGGATGAGCTGGCCGAATACCGGCAGCTCTGGAAGTCGCTCCTGGCCGGCACGCACCGGGCGTCGTTCTTTCACACGTTCGATTGGCTCGAAGCCTACTGGCGGCACTTCGGAGCGGGCCAACGGCTGCGAGTCGTGATCTTACGTGCCGACGGCCAGGTGCGGAGCATCGTGCCACTGGTCGTGAGGACCGAGCCGACTCGTTTGGGCCGCGTGAAAGTCTTGACCTTTCCGCTGGACTACTGGGGCATGTTCTACGGCCCCATCGGCCCGCAACCGACCGCCTCGCTCTCGGCGGCGATGATCCATGTCGACCAGACCGACCGCGACTGGGATCTCATCGACTTGCGTTGGATCGATCGCGACGGCTGCGATGCGCGCCGCGCCTTGAGCGACCGTCGGCCGGCGGGATGGAAGCCACGAGAACGCGTCGGGGAACGCGGGGCCGTGATCGAGCTGGGCGACTCGTGGGAGTCGTATTGGTCGTCGCGCGGGCACCGCTGGCGAAATAACGTGGGCCGCTGTCAACGGAAGCTGGCCGCCTTGGGCGAAGTCACGTACTACCGCTACCGCCCGCAGGGGGCCGACTGCGATGCCGAGCCGCGTTGGGACCTCTACTCAGCGTGCGAGGAGATAGCCGCGCGGAGTTGGCAGGGTGCTTCGAAGACAGGCACGACGTTGACGCACGAGCGGGTCCGCGATTATCTGCGCGACGCTCACGCCGGCGCCGTGCGCGCGGGAGGAGTCGACTTGAACCTGTTGCGCCTCGACGGCCGGGCGGTGGCCTTTGCCTATTGCCTTCACCTGCAAGGGCACGTTTTTGGTCTGCGGATGGGTTACGAGCCAACGGTGGCCGACGTGGGGGCCGGCACGGTGTTGATGCGGCGAATGGTCGAAGACAGCTTCGAGCGCGGCGACCGAATCTTCGACCTCGGGCCCGGGTATCTGGAGTGCAAACGGCCCTGGCTTACGTCCATCGCCACGAGCTACGGCTATCGGCACTATGCCGGCGCCAGTCCGCGAGCCCAGGCATTGCGGCTCAAGGACTTCTTCAAGGATTGGCTGGGAAAGAAGCCGGAGGCGGCTCTCGCCAAAGCACATTGAGACTGGCCTTGCCCGGACGAAACGCTCAGTCTTCGTAATACGTCCGCCGCGTCCGGCTGCGGCGATAATACGGCGCCCGTCCGAGACCACTGCCATACCCTTCGCCATCCTCGCGGATGATCCGGCCCGCCAGAAGACGGTAAAAGAACAGCAGCACAAAGGCGCCCGTCGTGGCGACGGCGAAACCCAGCGGACTTATCGGCGTGACGCGCCGATTACCGCCAATCAAGGCCAGCATACCGGAGCCAATGACACTGCCGCCGCAGCCCATGATCAGGGTGGCCACGGGGCCGCCGGGGTCGCGGCCCGGCATGATCGCTTTGGCGAGGAGTCCGGCCAGTAATCCGAAGCCCACCCAGGTCAACGCGTCGTGCGCGAGGTGCTCGAGGGTCTGATAGGTCTCAGGTCCGCCCATGGGGAGGGGTGAAGGAGGGAGGAGGAGGGAGGAAGGAGAAGGGACGCGGCGGGGAGGTTGGCGGATTCAGGGGTAGAACGGAATTCATTCCGTTTCCCGATTTCTAACGGAATGAATTCCGTTCTACGTGCGAAAATCCCTTCGCTCGTCTGACGCCCAAGGAATGCCTGATTTAGGCCTTCCTTGGACGCCAGGAGCAAAGGGCGTCGTCCCCCCTAGCCCGACCGGTTCGGCTTTCAGCGGTCATCCTGCCGCGTTGGGTGCGGCGAAACCGCTTCCAACTCTTGATACCTGCCGGGGCTCGACAAAACTCTGGTTTCTACGTTCCGTCGTCATCAGGGGCCGGCCCAGGTGCTTGCTCTTGCTCGATCGCGGGCGCCTGCGGTTCGGCGCCGCCACGCAAATTCTCGATCTTGGCGGCCTTCAAAGCGGCAGCTTCGCGCGCGAGCTTGAATTCAGGACCAGGTGCGAAGTATTGCACGTCATCGGTTTGCCAATAGGGACTGGGCAACGTCTGGCCGCCGATATCCACTTGGCAACCCGTGGCGCTCAACAGCGCCAGCGTTCCCAGACCCCCCAGCAACCGATGCCAGGGATGACGCCGATTTTCAGACTTCCTCATCGCAAGTCTCCACTGGGCCGCAAAACTAGTGCTGGGCCGCGATGTCAATGCCGTGCCGTGCACTCAGGCGCCTGGCCCGCCCAAGCGGAACAACCGCGCAATCCGGTGCGACCCTTGACGACGGCAAAACTGACAGGCTCGTTATCGTCATGTCGCGGCGCGGAGTTTGAGGGAATTTCGGAAAACTCGCCGGAATTGTCATAATTCCCCCTGGTTCCCGGCGGCGGACCGCTAGAATTAAGGCAATTGCTTTGCTAAACAACATGCCGTTCGATATGCTGGTGGATGCCCACCGGACCCGGAGGAGTCGCCATGTTCAATTCCGTCGCGGCGATGTCGCGAACTCGTATGGCGAGGTTGTATCCGGCAATCGGCTCACGCCCCTTCTCATGGGTGGCGACGCTAGCATGCATGGTCAGGGTGGCGGCGGTCGGAGCAGTGGCATTCGGGGTAGGGGCCGTCGGGACGGCGAACCAAGCGTTTGGCCAGGGCCAGCAATTTCCCCCGCCGAGTTATTTCAACGTACACCAGGTCTATTACCAGGGCAACTATCTGGCCGCCTTGAACGGGTACGGAATCCAGGCCCAAAGTGCGATCACCAACGGGGCGACGCTGCAGAAATGGATCGACTCCATTTGTTACCAGACGATGCTGGGCGAGTGCCGGTACCAGATGGGTCAATACGAGGCGGCGTTGATACATTACAACTTTGCGGTGGGGTATTATCTCGCCAGCCCGAATTGGCTGCAGCAGGTCATGTTTACGCCCGCCGCCATCATGCCGGCCAACGCAGGACAGATGGTCGCGACCCCCTGGCACCCGGTACCCCGCGCGGCGGTCATCGGCGCGTACCCGCCGTACGTCTCGATCATGCAAGGGGTGATCAACTTCAACGCCGTCGCGGTGCAGATCTGTCCCCAGGAAATCGTGCGCTGCACGTGCCTGGCGATCCGCCGCCGCCGCGAGCTACTGGGACCGGCCGCGCCCTACGACAAAGTGACCGAAGCATTGCTGGTGAAGCTGGCGCCTCGCCCCGCGCTGCCGAACCATTGGTCGGCGGTCTGGGTCGACGCGGAGCTGGGGATGGCCTACGCGGCGGCCGGCAAGGACAAACAGGCCGTCCAGGCGCTGAAGCGCGCCGAGTTGGCGGGCGGTTCGTTCGAACACCCGCTGACCGGCATGGTGCTGCTGGAACTGGGCCGGCTCGCCATGAAGACCGGCGATCTGGTAGCGGCCGGAATCTACTTTTACGACGCAACGTATTCCGCCGCCCAATACGGCGATTTCGGCACGATGGAAGAAGCCTTCCGGCTCGGCGCCATGGCGCACCTGATGGACGGCAAGCCGGTACCCTTCCTGCCATCGGCGCCGGCCATCCTTTGGGCCAAGGCGCAACAAGCGTTTCACCTGCAAGCCTCGCTCTTGATTTCCGATGCCGAGGTCCAATGCACGCTCGACAACCCGGCGCTGGCGACCGGTGAATTGGCCCAAGCCGGCAGCGCGATGCTCCATACCAACATGCTCACGAGCCGCGTCGGCGCCCGTTTCAACTACGTTACGGCATTGACGTCGTTTCAGTCGGGTAACGTGGTCGGCGGCGAGGCGGCGTTGAGACTTGCGATGACCTTTCAGACCGGCGGTTCGCTTTGGCTGTACCACATGTTCACGGTCGACAGACTTTGGAACACGCGCCAGATTACCGACCGGATCGCGCTCGACATGTTCGAATACGTGCTGCGCGATCCGGCCCCGGTCGACTGGGGCACCGACCCCATGGAGTCGCTCTCGTCCCTGATGGTGCCGCACCTCCCCTATCTGGAGCACTGGTTCGAGGCCACGCTCAAGCAGTCGAAGGAACACGAGCGCGCGCTGGAGATTTCCGACCGTATCCGCAAGCACCGGTTCTTGTACTCTCAGGAGTGGGGCGGCCGCCTGCTCAACCTGCGCTGGGTGCTGGAAGGCCCGCCGGAAGTGATTGGCCAGGATGCCATGCTTCAGCGCCAGGCCATGCTGACGCGCTACCCCAATTACGACAAGCTGTCGACGCAGGCCCGCAAGCTGCGCGCCGACCTCGCGTTGGTGCCGCTGGCTCCCGACGACCCGGAAGTCGCGCGGCAGCAGAAGGCGACGCTCGCCGAGTTGACCGAGATCAGCGTACAACAAGAAATGGTGTTGCGAGGAATCGCCCTGAGGCGCGAACCGTGCGAGCTGGTGTTTCCACCTCTGCGGACCACGGAGCAGGTGCAGAAGCAACTGGCCGACGGCGAGGCGATGTTGGCGTTCATCTCGACCAGCAAGCCCGCCTGGTACGCGTTCGTGATGACGAACGACAAATACGCCCACTGGGAAATCAAGGTCTCGAAAAAGTTCGCCAAGGACATCGTGTCGCTCTTGCAGGGCTGGGGCAATTTCAACTCGAACAAGCACTTGGATGGGGAGGACCTCGTCAACCATGAATGGAAGTCGCACGGCAAGACGGTGCTCGACGCGTTGATGAAGGGTTCGAAGGTCGATTTGGCCGGGCTGTTCGAGGAACTGGTGATCGTGCCCGACGGGGTCCTATGGTACGTGCCGTTCGAGGCGCTTCAATTCTCCGACGGCGACGGCACCAAGCCGCTCCTGGACAAATTGCGGATACGCTACGCTCCGACGGTCGGGCTGGGCGTGGGCGAGAGGCGGCCGCGGCGGCAAGAAGGCAACACCGCGGTGGTCGTCGGCAAGCTCTATCCTCAGGACGACGCCGAAGTGGCCGTGGCCGAGTTCGACAAGCTCTCGCACGTCGCCTCGGGGGCGGTGTCCCTCAGCGCGCCTTTGCCGGCGCCCCCGGCCGTGTACGCCGCGCTTTTCGACCGACTGATCGTGCTCAACGACGTGCAGCAACCTCAGGACGGTGGGCCCTACGACTGGGCGCCGCTGCAATTCAACCGGGCCACACAGGGTGGCGCTCTTTCGAATTGGTTCAGTTTTCCCTGGGGCGGTCCCGACCAGGTAATTCTGCCCGGCTTCCACACGCCGGCCGAACGCGCTTTCAAGAACATCGCCAGCCCATCGGGCGACGACCTGTTCCTCTCGATTTGCGGGCTGATGTCGACCGGCGCGCGGACGGTGCTCATCAGCCGTTGGCGAACCGGCGGGCAAACGAGCTTCAACCTGGTGCGCGAATTCGCGCAGGAGCTGCCTCACGCGACGGCCGCCGAGGCTTGGCAGCGGAGCGTGATGTTGGCCCAGGAATCCGAAATCGACCCCAGTGCCGAACCGCGGGTCAAGCTCAAACCGAACGAAACACCGCCCAAAGCTGAGAACCCGTTTTTCTGGGCCGGTTACCTATTGGCTGATACCGGCTCGTCTCCGCACGACCCGCCGGTGGACGAGGCGGACAATGTCATCGTGAAAATGGACAAGCCCGCCGGCCCACGTGCCGTGGGCCAACCTGCCGTGGGGGAACCGGCGGATCAAGCGGACGACGTCCCGGCGGCAAAGGGA
>DATLQY010000567.1:0-2491 GCA_035534975.1 Pirellulales bacterium | reverse complement strand
CAACGGGCCTTTGCCGCCGGCGAGCCTTACGCCCTGGTGTTGCTCGACGTGATGATGCCCGGCATGGACGGCTACACGCTTGTGCGGCGGATCCAGGAGCACATGGAATACGCCGGCGCGACGATCATGATGCTCTCCTCGGCCGAAGCGAGCACGGCCCGCGCAGGCGATCTGCGGATCGCCGCATCGCTGATGAAGCCGATCAAGCAGTCGGAGTTGTTCGACGCGATCATGACCAGCTTGGGCGTGGCGCTTCGCCGCGACGAAACGACCGCTCCCGAGACCGGTGAGCCCGCCCCCGCGTACGGGCACCGGCTGAAGATCTTGTTGGCCGAGGACAACGCGGTCAACCAGAAACTGGTGGTTCGTCTGCTCGAAAAACGGGGCCACCACGTGACGATCGCCGGCAACGGTCGCGAGGCGCTGGCGGCCTTGGAGCGAGATCATTACGACCTGGTGCTGATGGACGTGCAGATGCCGGAGTTGAGCGGCTTCGAGGCCACCGCCGAGATTCGCCGGCGCGAGCGCGGCACGGGCCGGCACGTGCCGATCGTGGCCATGACCGCCCACGCGATGAAGGGCGACCGCGAGCGGTGTCTTGAGGCCGGCATGGATGGGTACGTCGCCAAGCCGGTGCAAGCTCGCGAACTGTTCGAGGCGGTCGAAAAGGCCTTTCCGGCCGAGCGCGCGGCCACCGCGGCGGCGTCGGCGCCAAACGGCCTCGACCTGGCCGCGGCCCTGGAGAAGCTCGCCGGCGACCGAGAATTACTTCGCGAATTGGTGGGGCTGTTCCTCGACGAATGGCCGCGCTGGCGCGACGGGCTCGAACGGGCCTTGGCCGACCGCGACGGCGAACAACTGAAACGCCTGGGTCACACGGTCAAGGGCGCGATGGGGCAGTTTGGCGTCAACGCGGCTTTCGAAGCGGCCCAGCGCGTCGAGACACTAGGGTGCGATCTTTCCGGCGCTCGCGAGGCGTGCTCTCTCCTGGAGGCCGAAATCGAGCGACTTACGCCTTGGCTCGCCGCCTGCGCGACGCACCAGGAATGATCTCTCACGCGACCGACTTGGGCCGGGAAGCTTCCGTCTTGCCGGAGGTCGTGGCCTTGGTTTCTCCGTTCGCGTTTTCCGTGGGCTCGCGGTTGGCCGCGGCTTGGTCGCCATCAGTCGCGGAAGGTTTCTCGGGTGCGGGGTCACTCACATCGCTCACTTTTTTTTTGGTGTACCATCGCCATGAGAAGTACCCCCCCACGCCGGCCGCGACCAAGACGACCACCACGGTGAGCACGATCTCGAGATCATGGAATTCTTCCCACAGGTGCTCGAAACTCGCGGCGAAGATGAAACTCAGGCCGAAGAACAGACTCACGACCAGTGCCGCCGAAATGGCATCGACCAGCAGAAACCAGCGGAACGGTATCCGCAAGATGCCCGCCGTCATGTACATCGGCGAACGAAGACCGACGAGGAACCGCGCCCCCAGAAACATCTTGAGTCCGTGCCGTTGAAAAAGTTGCTCGGCCTTCTTTTCTCGCTCGACCGTGAGCAAGCGTGAAAACCAGTGTCGGTCGCGCAGCAAGGCCTGGCCGAAATGGTAGCCGATCGCATAACTGACGCAATCTCCCGCGACCGCCCCCACAAGGCAGGCCGCCAGCGCCATCCACGGATCCAAACGGCCGCTGTTGCTTAGGATCCCCGCCCCGATGACGGGCACCTCCTCCGGTACCGGCAGGCCCATCCCGGTGAGGATGATGGTCACCGTAATGACCAGGTACTCGTACTTGGGGATGAAATCCAGCATCGAGAACCACCGTCGAAAGCCGCGCCCTTCACCTCGGCCGATCGGAGACTTACTTCTCAACCGGATTCGGCGAACCGAACTTGTGTAAAATAGGCAACTTGCAAGGATTGTATCGTCACTTTAGTCCCCATCGTACTTTAAATCGGCCTCAAGCCCAAGCCTAGACCATTGTTTCGCCATAATTCAGAAATTCAAGGCTCGGTTGAAATTGACCTCGTTCCCACGCTCCGCGTGGGAACGAATCTTCGGACGCTCCGCGTCCACGTGTTACCGGCGGGCTTACGCCCCCCGCTCGCCACACGCTCTGCCTGGGAACGAGAATGCAAATTCAAGGCTCGGTTGACTCGGACGGCCCGTTTGCCTATCGTACCGCCGCCAATTTCCGCCCACTTTCAACCTGATCGAACGACATGGATCGTCTCCTTCGCCTCGATGCGGCGCCGGCCGCGCCGCCACGGACCCTCGTGGTAAGTTCCTTTGCCTCCGGCAACGAAGCGCCTCCCATGTTGGGAGTCTACGGTTATTCCTACGATTTCGTGCGTCGCGCATTTCAGCCGCTCTTGGAGCGTTGGGCGGAAGTCGTGCCCGTGGGTCGGCCCGAAAGCCAGCTCGATTTCGCGCTGCGACGCGCTCGCCAGGCCGGGCATGAGCCGATCGCCCTGAGCTTTCGGCCATTGGCCGACACGTACC
>DATLQY010000566.1:0-3012 GCA_035534975.1 Pirellulales bacterium | reverse complement strand
CCAGCCGACCGAGCTGACGAATTGGGCTGAGCCGGGACGACCATGTGTGCGGTGCGCGCGGTCATAGCGCCGACAAAACGTATGGGACCTGGGAGAAAAACGATGGATCATTTCATCCTGTTAGGGGTTGTGGTGTTTTGGCTGTCGCTGCAATTCTGGATTCTGCCGAAACTGGGGGTGCTGACGTGAAGCGCGAGAGTCTGCGGGCCGGGTCCGGCCCGTTTGCGGCAGCCCATCCAGAAGGCCAATCAACCGGCGGCGAAACCTGCACCGGGCGCCAGCGCGCCGACCGCAGCCGGTCGCGATGAAGTACATCCTGGGTCGACAAACGATACGCCGTTATGAGGGTAAACGCAATGACCATCGAACGCGCTCTTCGACTCGTGGCCGGGGTAGTCGTGCTTGCAAGTGTGGCGTTGGCCGATGAACCCAGGCCATGAAGACCAGACGGTGCCACATGACCTTGGCGGGTCAGGCATCTCGGCCTGTCCCGGACAACCTAAAGGCGTTGCTCGCTGACGTAGACCAGTCCCGCGTCATGCACAAGGGACTTAACTTCGCCGAGGAAAGCACCGACGTCTTCCTGCTGCTCCGAGGTGACCTCGAAAGTCATATAGGAGGGAGCCTTCTGCTTAGCCCCCTTTACTGTCGGGACTTCGAGCCGCAGTTTCACGATATCGAAAGGGCGGTTGTCAATCAGTTGCTCCAACCGCACCAGGAACCGCTTCTCGCCGAACTCTCCGGCGACTTCGACCTTGGCACGGGTCGAGACGTGTTCCAGGGCCTTTTGGGCCACCTCGCGCGCCTTGAGGGCGTCGTCGCGGTCGTGTTTCTTCTGGGCCTCTTTCTTGACCGTGCGGAAGATCTGCCGTTCCCGCTCCAATTTCCACACGGCGTCAAGCCTGGGAAATGCGATCGCGTTGGTTGGGCAAATGTTGGCGCACGTGGTGCAGCCCACGGCGCAATTCATCGGATCGACCGCCAGCGCATGGGCGTCGTGCATCTCGAACACGTTGCGTCCGCAAGTGATGTAACACAACTGGCAGCCGATGCAGGTTTCCGGGTCAACCGTGGGAAACCACGGGATCTGGTCGCGGGGAATGCCGTGCCACGGGGCCTTTGCTTTGGTATCGCTCATCGAAAACTCCTGATTGAGGGACGGGGTTGCCAGCTCTCCAAGAGGCGGGCGTAATTCAATCGTTCCCAGGCGTGTGGATCGGGCGCGCGGTTCAGGGAGAGCACGCCTCGCGCTTGCTCTAACGACGTGTAGCCGAGACGCGACAAACGATGGCGAACTTCCTCCCGAAGGCTCGCCAGCTTTTGCGGTCCTTGTTCCAGTAATACCGAAACGACCTGTACGACGTGCGCCCCGGCCATAATGGCCTTCACCGCATCGTCTCCTGAATGCACGCCCCCAGAAACGGCCAATTGCAGGGACGTCCGGCCGGACAGGATCGCGCACGCATGCAGTCGAAGTGGCAACTCAGCATTGGTTGACAGCCGAACGTCGCGGCTCACGTCCAGGCCCTCCAGGTCGATATCCGGCTGATAGAACCGGTTGAACAGCACGATCGCCCGAGCCCCGGTTTGTTCGATCTGGCGCGCGAAGCCTGGGAACGCTGAATAGAACGGCGACAATTTGACAATGACGGGAATCTGCAACTTTTCGACGACCGACCACACCACGGACAGTTGCCTCGATTCGAGGGTGGCGGCGGTCTCAGACATGTCAGTAATCACTTCATAGAGATTCAACTCCACTCCCGCCGCGCCGGCTTGTTCCAGATCGCGCGCCAGGTCAATCCATCCACCGACGGTCGTACCATTGAGCGAGGCAATGACCGGCACACTCAACGACTCGCGCAACTTTCGTATTCGGGCGACGTACGGACCTGAGCCGAGGCCGAGAGCATCGGACTCGGGCAGAAATGTCCGGGCTTCGGCGTTCATATCCACATGCGAGTCAATCCACCGGTGAGCGCCGAGTTGCTCGGCGACGATCTGCTCCTCGAACAGGGACCGCATGACGACGGCGCCCGCGCCGCCTTGCACACATGCCTGCAGGGCTTCCAGATCGTCCGTCAGCGGCGAGGCCCCGACAAGCAACGGAGACGATAAACGCAGGCCCACCCAGTCTGTGGCGAGATCAACCATGTTCGACACCTCCGTTGGTCACGGAGTCCACTCGGATGCCGGCGAGCTGGAGGTACAGCGATCTCCGCTCCTGTGCCGCTTGCTCCGCCGCTTGGACAAGTTGCTCGTACCGCTCGGGATCGCGCAGTTCGACCATGCGGAATCGCGCTTCCTCTTCCATGAAGCTCCGCATTGGCAAACTCTTCGGCGCGGAGTCAAGCTGCAACGGCGGCTGCCCCGTGACGATCCGGCGTGGATCAAAGCGATATAACGGCCAGGCCCAACTCTCAATCGCGCGGCGCTGATGCGCTGGCGAGTGGACGAGGTCGTAGCCATGAGCGATGCAGGGACTGTGGGCGATGATCAGGGCGGGGCCAGGGTAGCTCTCCGCTTCAAGCAAGGCCGACACCGTCTGTTCATTGCGAGCCTGCAGCCCGACGGACGCAACGTAGACATGACCGTAACTCATTGCCAACAGGCCCAGATCTTTCTTGCGAGTGGACTTGCCTGCCGCGGCGAATTTCGCCACTGCTCCCAAGGGCGTTGCTTTGGATTGCTGGCCGCCAGTGTTCGAATAGACTTCGGTATCGAGGACCAGCAGTTTGACGTTTCGCCCCATCGCCAAGACATGGTCCAGGCCGCCATAGCCGATGTCGTAGGCCCACCCGTCGCCGCCAATCACCCAGACGCTTTTCGGGACGAACGCATCGGAAATCGCCGCAAGTTCGACAACGGCCGGTCCGTTCATCCGCGCCAGGATCTCGCACAGTTTCGCCACGTCCTCGCGTCGTCCCTCCAACGCCGCCGGATCGGTGGGGGCACAGGGCTTTCGCAGCGCCGTGACCAGCGCCTCCGGCAGCGTCGTCGAAAGTTTGCTCA
>DATLQY010000565.1:0-5093 GCA_035534975.1 Pirellulales bacterium | reverse complement strand
ACGGCCGAATCCTCTGGGCGGGTTGCGATGGTCCGATCAGCAGCACCACGCGTCGATGACCACCATTTCGTACCGGTTGCTAATCAACCAGGCTGTGCGCGCCATGGTCAATTTGCGAGCGGGGCGCGGCGCCGTTCGTCGCTTTGCGATGACCCCTCGCGTTTGGCACCCCGTTTGCACGCTTGAGGGAGTGTCAACACCCATTTCCGCGAGGCATTTCATGGAAACGCCATTGAATCATCGTTGGAAGATCCTGATGGCCACCGATTTTTCAGCGTCGGCCGAGACGGCCCTGGCACAAGCCGCTTACTTCGCCGCGCAAGGTGACGGCGAACTGACCGTGGCGCACGTGTTCGACGACCCGCGCCGGACGGCGGCGTTGGTGGTCAACTCGCCGGCGTGGGGAGCGACCTCGCCGGAGTTGGTCGATTACGAACGGCAGTCGCGTCGCGATGCCGACGAACGATTCCAGGCATGGATCGCGGCGCATCCCACGGACGGGGTTCGAGTGCGCCGTGAAACTCTGGTCGGAAAGCCGTTCGTCGAGATCATTCACGCCGTGCAGCGCGACGGTTATGACTTGGTGGTGGTCGGCACCCGGGGCCATTCGTTGCTCAAGCGGATGCTCGTCGGCAGCACGGCGACGAAGCTGGCCCGCAAGTGCCCTTGCCCGGTGTTGATTGCGCGCCCAAGGGACATCCGGCAACTACGCCACGTGCTCGTCCCGGTCCACTTTTCCGACGTTAGCGGCAAGTTACTGGCGTTGGCCGGCTCACTGGCTCATGCGGCGGGCGCCACGCTCGATCTGCTGCACGTCTATGACATGTCGGACCTCAAAGACGCGCCCCTATTGTCGGATTCCGCCCGGTCGGATTTCGCCCGCTACCGCCGCCAGGTGCGCGAAGATGCGCTCGAGCGGATGCAGCGCCTGGCCGGGTCGGGGGGGAAACACACCACGGTGAACATGACGTTCAACGTCGCGCCGGGGCTCGCCTGGCAAGCCATTCAGCGGTCGGCCCGTAGGCTCGAGTCCGATCTGATCGTGATGGGCAGCGTCGGCCGTGGCGGGCTGCCCGGCTTGTTGATCGGAAACACTGCCGAGAAGATCCTGCACACGACCAATCTGCCGTTGCTGGTTGTCAAGCCCGAGGGCTTCGTGTCGCCCGTAACTCCGCCGCCGAGGCAAGAATGGGCCGTGCAGGAACGTCGGCAGCGTGAGCCAAGCCTGAATTGAATCGTAGGAGCGGCTGTCGAAGCGTCGTTGCACTTTCAATCATGAGGACCGGTTCCATGAACGCACCAATCGTAGAACCGGGACAGCGACGAATGGCCTTGGCCTGCGGAGTGACGCGAATCGTTCGCGTTCTCGAAGCATCGTGCTACTGCCCCCGCCAGTGGCTCTGTCGTCTACCGACAGGCGCCACGCTCACGCTGGATGAAACGGAACTGGGCGACCTGATCGTGGAACCAGACACAGACACCGGCAAGACCGGTGGCGAACATCATCGCACGCGCTGCGACGACGATGTCGTGACGGAGGCATCGGAAGGGTCGTTTCCCGCCAGCGATCCGCCGTCGTGGACTTCATCCACGGCGCTTGCGTCGCGCGACGACGTGTCAATCGCCTGACCTGTACAGTTTCTTGCCACAAGATGGAAAGAGATTGTGCCGATTGTACCTGATGTATGGAATAGAGCGTTTTTGACGGATGGACTGAATATTCCGGCGGATGCTGGACGATCATTCCGATGGAAAGCGGCATTTGCCCAGACCGATCGCAATGGGGGCGCGTCCCATCAAGGCATTATCAACCCGACAATTCGTTCGGCGCCCGTTGCCGTTGCTCGTCGCGTTTGCCCTCGCCTGCGCGTCTGGGTCGGCGTTGGGGCAATCGACGACCATCGATCCGGCTGGAGCGTCCGTTGGATTCGAGACGGCGTCGCCGTCACGCGCACCTGGCGCACGCAGGCCACCCGAGCGGCGGGGATACCTGAACAGGCGGACGAAAACCGAGGTGCGATTTGCCGGAACAGCGCGAAGCGGGCAAGTGCTCGACGAGCCGCCGGCGCACCGGCCGCGCAACCACGGTGGCCAGGTCGAGCCGGCGCCGAGCAACGAAGTGCGCTTCACATCCTCCCAGGCCGCCATCCAACTGCCGGCAAATGCCGGTGGGCCATTGACACGGCCGCCGGCGCCGCCAGGACGACTGACTGCGCCGGGGGAGGATCGCAGCATGGCGCCTCCTCCGGCGCGCGTCGACGCGGCGCACCAACTCAGAGTGCCGGTGCGGCTCAACCGGCCCTCTCAGCCAAGCACCAAGTCGCCGCTGGAGCTGCCGCCTCCGCCGGGCGGCGAAACGGTACAACTGCCGCTTCCGCCGCTGGAGCCCGGAGATCTTCGCTTTCCAATCAACCTGTCTACCGCCTTGCGGCTGGCCGATGCCCGGCCTTTGCTCGTCGCCGCCGCGCAAGCCAGCGCCTGGTCGGCCGAGGGGCAACTGCAGAAAGCGAAGGTGCTGTGGGTTCCCTCGTTCATGCTGTCGAGCTCCTATGCCAGGCACGACGGCCCGATCGATTTCAATCAGGGGATCAACGTGCCGCCGGGGGTCGGCATCTATGGACAACCGGCGCCGGGAGGCTTTGGCAAGCCCCTCAACCAGAATTACAACTGGTTCCTTGCCGGCGTCAGCTTGTACCAGGTCGTTGCCATGACCGACGTCATCTTTCAGCCGTTGGCCGCGCGGCAAGTGCTTGATGCCAGGCGTTGGGACATCCAGACCGCGAAAAACGACGTCGTTTTGGAGGTCGCCCGCTCCTATTTCAATGTGCATCGATCTCGCGGGCGGTACGCCGGCGCTATCTACACCGTCAAGGAAGGGCGAAAGCTGATTGCCGCCATCGACGCTTTGAGCAAGGATTTGATTCCCAAGGTCGAGGTCGACCGTGCCCGAAACTTGCTGGCTTTTCTGGAGCAGCAAGCCGTCTCGGCGCGCGAGAACTGGCGCGTGTCCAGCGCCGACCTGACGCAGGTCCTCCGCCTCGACCCCCGCGCGGTGTGCGAGCCGCTCGAGCACGACCATCTGCAGATCACCTTGATCGACGCCTCGCGTCCGCTCGACGATCTGATTGCTTTGGGCCTGGGTAATCGTCCGGAACTGGCCGCGAACCAGGCCGAGGTCAAGGCGGCGATGGTCCGCATCCGGCAGGAAAAAATGCGCCCCATGCTCCCCTCGGTGATGCTCACCGGTTTTCAGACGCCCGGTGGCATGGCGCCCCAGGCGTCGATCTTTGGCACGGGCCATGGCGCCAAGCTGAATAACTGGGGCTTCCGCGACGATGTTAGCGGGGCGCTTATTTGGCAGTTGGATAGCTTCGGGCTCGGCAACCTGGCTTTGGTCAAGAAGCGGCGCGCCGAGGAATCGCAAGCGATCGCCAAGCTCATGCAGGCCCAAGACGCAGTGGCGGCGGAGATCAATCAGGCCCAGGCTCAAGTTCAGTCGGCGGCGGCGCGCGTCGTGCAAGCCGAACGCTCCTTGCGCACGGGCCTGGTCACCTATCAAAGTAATTACGAGGGATTGGGACAAACCAGGCGGTTTGAGAACGTCTTGGAATTGGTCTACCGGCCTCAAGAAGTGGTCTACGCCCTCAAGCTGCTGCACCTGGCGTTTAATGAATACTTCGATACGGTCGCCGACTACAACACGGCGCAGTTCATGCAGTTCCACGCCCTCGGCTATCCCGCCCGCGAGGTCACGTTCTTCCGGCCGCCGGGCGAAATCGTACCGGTAAACACCCAGCGGCCGGCATACTTGCCGGAGGTGGGCACCGGACCGCCGCGGCCGCCGCGCTAAGTAAGGAAACGAAGTCAGGGAAAGGAATCGTCGCGATGAAATCGTGCAGCCGATCACTAAACATCCTTGCGTCACGATCGAACGTCAAGCAGCGACGGTGGCTGGGGCAGGGCCGCTGTTTGGCCGTCTTGGCCAGCTTGGCCCTTTGGTGGTTCGGCGCGCCCCGCCGCGCCACCGCTGCGGATCGACCGCCGGCCGCGGCCGCGTCCCCACGCGCGATTCCCGCGGAGAGGGTGCCGCCGGGGCCGGCGCTCCCACTGCCGATGAATGGGCGCACGCGCGGCGTTACCGAGCAGACCCCGACGCCGATGCGACTGGAACTGCCCGCCGATCCGAGCAAGCGGTCTCTTCTGGAAGTGCCGCCGCCGCCTGAGGTGGTGAACCTGCAGTTGCCGCCGCCTGAGCCGGGCGACCTGCGCTTTCCGATCAACCTGGCCACCGCATTGCGGCTGGCCGACGTCCGGCCGCTTGTCATCGCCGCCGCGCAGGCCAGCGCCTGGGTCGCCGAGGCCCGCCTGCAAAGCGCCAAAACGCTCTGGCTCCCGACTTTGAACCTCGGCTTCGACTACACCCGTCACGACGGCCTGGGGCCGGACACGCTCAACGGCCAGAACATCCCCAAGGGGCAAAACGCTCTCGGTCAGAACGACCCGAGCTCGTTCGGCCGGCCGCTTAGCCAGAACATCAATTTCTTCTATGGCGGCGGCGCGTTCTTCCTCATGCAGTACTCCACCGACATGATATTTCAGCCGCTGGCCGCGCGGCAAAACCTCAACGCCGCCCGCTGGAGCATCCAGACCGCGAAAAACGACGCCCTCTTCAGGACCGCCGACGCCTACTTCGAGGTACACAAGTGGCGTGGAACGTACGCCGGCGCCGTCGACGTCGTCGTCAAAGGCCGCCGGCTGCTGGCGCAAATCGACGAGCTGAGCCGCGACCTGGTGCCGGCCGTCGAAGTCGATCGCGCCCGTAACTTTCTCGCGGACATGGAGCAGCAGGCCGTAATCTCGCGGCAGAATTGGCGGAAATCGAGCGCGAACCTGACGCAAGTGCTTCGCTTGGATCCCCGCGCCTTGGTCGAGCCGCTGGAACCCGACCACCTGCAGATCACGTTGATCGATCCGGCGCGTCCGCTCGACGAGCTGATGCCGATCGCCTTGTCGAACCGCCCTGAGCTGACGACACAGCAGGCACTCGTCCAAGCGTCGTTGGTGAACATACGCCGCGAAAAACTGCGCGCGTT
>DATLQY010000564.1:0-6147 GCA_035534975.1 Pirellulales bacterium | reverse complement strand
TTTCAAGAGAAGGCATACAACCTGATGACCTCGCAGCGTGCCAAGGAAGCGTTCGACATTTCGCGCGAGACCGACGCGACCCGCGAAGCGTACGGAGTGACGAGCCTCGGGCAATGCTGCTTGTTGGGGCGGCGGCTGGTCGAGGCAGGCTGCCGCTTCGTGGCCATCGAAAACGGGCATTGGGACACCCACCGCAAGAACACGATGAGCCTCCGCGATCTGCTCGTACCCAGCCTTGACCAGGGCCTGGCGGCGCTCCTGACCGACCTGAGGGAAAAGGGTCTGCTCGATTCCACTTTGGTGGTCGTCACCACCGAATTCGGCCGCACGCCACGCATCAACCAGATGGCCGGACGCGACCACTGGCCGCAGGCGTTCTCGATCGTGATGGCGGGGGCCGGGCTGAAGACGGGTCAGGCGATCGGCGCGACCGACGCCCAGGCTGCCTATGTCGTCGATCGTCCCGTGACGCCGGCCGACATGGCGGCCACGGTACTGAAAATCATGGGGATCGATCCGACGATGGTGGTGCATACCCCTCTGGGAAGGCCCGTCCCCTTGGGAGGCGGCGGAAAACCGGTGCTGGAGCTGCTGTCATAGAGGTCCGTCCGCACACGACCCAAATCGGACGGGCCCTATACTTGCCATAGGCCCAGACGATGCCCGCCGCGCTCGACGGACGCGGCGAATGGCCATAGAATGCCGATAGCCTTGACAATTCACCCGAGGAGACCGATGAAGAGCATTGCCGACCAACTGCCCCCTGAGATCGCCCGGCAGATCCATCCCGACCGGCGAAAGAATGAGGCGGACTACTGGGCTGTCCGCGACCAACTCCTCCACCAGTACCGAGGCCAGTGGATCGGGTTTGCCGATGGTATGGTGGTCGCGTCGGGCAGCAGTCCCGTCACCGTGTTTCACGCGGCCGAGGCGTCCGGGCGGAACCCCTTCTTCATCTGCGTTGGCAGGGAAGAAGAACCCTGCCGCATCCGTCGCGTCGCATTTCTGTATGACGCCGATTATCCTGGCGAAGCCTTGCCATTGATCAGCGTTGAATTCCGGCAGGCCAGCGGATTGCCGGGGGTCGTCCTGGATCGAGTCATTCCTGATACGGGCGCAGATGCCAGCGTCTTGCCTTGGGCGGATTGTCAAGTCCTGCAACTGGCTCCGGCGTTGGGCGTACAAGGCTTGATCAGTGGTGTTGCAGGCGGTTCCGCGGCAACTCTCGCCTTTCAGATTTGGGCTCAGCTTGATGGGCGGGCTTTCCCGTGCCGACTGCAAGCGGACTTTGTCGGGAGTGAGCGTATCCTGGGCCGCGACGTTCTGAACCGTTTGGAGGTTCTCTTCCGAGGTCCAATCGGTGAAGTCGTCGTCAATCCGTGATTTTGCATGGCGGGAGACTCGATTTGCTTCGCGACTCGACCTCGAGTTTCGGCACACTGCTTGTCGCGGGACTTCTCGTCGGCATGGCCAACGTGTGCGAGGCGCAGCAGGTTCCAATCGAACCGGCCAGCACACATGTTTTTCCCGCCGGAGGTCGCCGCGGAACGGTCGTCGCCGTGCGCATAGGAGGAGAATTCCTCGCTCCCTACACACGGTTCAGCATGTTCGGCGATGGTGTCGAGTGCCAGCCCGAGCTGATTGAGAAGGCGAGCGGAAATGACGAACCCTCCCCTCGCCGCGCGCCCGGACGAAGCCCGATCAACTATCCTCGCGAGTGGAAGGCCGAAGTCCGAATCGCCGATGGTGCGCCGCTGGGGCAAAAGCTATGGCGTGTCTCGTCGGCCCGCGGAGGAACCGACGGTCGGCCGTTTCTCGTCGGCGACTTGCCGGAGGTCATCGAAACGGAATCGAATTCCACGGCCGCGAGCGCTGAACGCATCGTTCTCCCTGTGACGATCAATGGCCGGATCGCCGGCGAGCGGGATCTCGATTATTTCCGGTTCGCGGCTTCGGAAGGCGAGGTCGTGTCGGTCGACGTGGCGGCCGCCCGGCTTGGCTCGCCGCTGGACCCGACGGTCGAAATCTACGATCTCGAAGGGCGCCGCCCCGCGGTCGAAGAGATCCGTGTCGGCAGCGATCCGGTGCTGGCCCTCCACGTGCCGGCCACGGGCGAGTACCGGCTGCTCGTTTCCAATCTCAACTTCCACGGCGGACCGGAATACGTTTATCGGATCACGGTCTCGACGGCGCCGTTCGTCCGGTTCGCATTTCCCCCTGGCGGTCGGGCCGGCGAGTCGGGCGTGCGGGAGTTCTACTCGCTTTCCGGCGGGCGTGCCTTGTTGCCTTTCGCTCCGCGAAAGGGCATTCTTTCGCGGAGCGAAAGTCGACAATACTTGCGAAGCTGGCCGCAAACCGTCGCGTTTCCGTCCGGCGATCCCGTCGAGTTCTCGATGGCTCCCGTGATTGCGACCGCCAACGCCGTCGCGCTGGAGACGACGGACCTGGCCACGGTCGTCGAAACGGAACCGAACGATTCGATCGCGGCGGCCACGGCGATCTCCTGGCCCGTGATCGCCTATGGACGACTTTCGCCGAGCTCCGACGACGATTGGTACGCTTTCAGCGCCGCGAAGGACCAGTCCATCACCATCGACTGCCGTCCCTTCCCTCGCGGCACGGGCTCCCTGCCTTTGGTGACCCTGCGCGACGGCGACGGACAAACGCTGGCGAAGGCCAGCACGGTTGAATCGTTTCCCAAACCGTGCCGCATCGAATGGCGCGCGCCGGCTGACGGCCGCTACCTGCTCCACGTTCGCGACGTGCGGCAGCCGGGAGTGGAGGCTCCCTATCGATTGACGCTTAGGCCGACCCGCCCCGATTTTTCGCTCTCGGCGGCGGCGGACATCGTCAACGTGGTGCAAGGCGCGCGCGGCGAATTGGAATTAAGGGTCGATCGTCAAGGAGGCCTGTCGTGCCCCATCGATCTGAAGGTCGAGGGACTCCCCGACGGTGTTCGTGTGGAACCGGACCAGGTTCCGGCCGCCCAGGAAGTCGTCAAATTGGCCTTCATCGCCGCCGCTGATACGCGTCCCGGCGACGCGCTGCTGGCGATCACGGCTTCGGCCCGCTGCGCTGACGGGACGAACGGCAATGAAACGATCACGCGCGTGGCGGCCGCGGCGCACCTCGGTCACGACGCCGAAGGCGTTTCGCTGGGATCGCCGACCGTTGATCGCGTACACTTGACCGTGCGTCACAAACAGGTTTTCCGGCTGTTCTGCAGCGAGGCATATCAATACGCTCACCGTGGGACGATTTATCCCTACTTGATGGAGGTGGAACGGCTGGACGGCTTCGACGGTCCGATCAAGATCGAAGTTGCCGATCGCCAAATCATGGACTTGGACGGGGTGGAGGTCGTCGACTCGACGTTCCCGGCCGGCACGTCGCAGCTCATGCTCCCGATCTACCTGCCGGAGAACATGCACATCAACGTCCAGCCGCACTCGAACATCTACGCGCAGGGGTGCGTGATCTTTCACGATCAATGGGGCCAGCGACAGTCGATGGTGCAGGTGTCCGAGATGCGCTGCATGATCCGCCCCTTGCCCACGGTTGCGCGGCTGCACGCCGTCGAAAAGTCCATTTCCCTGCGCCCTGGCGGCTCAGCGGCTTGCACGCTGCGCCTCGACCGCACCAGTAACTTCAGGGGCGTAATGCGCGTCGAGTTGGTCAAGCCCGCGCCAGGCATCCACATGAATCCGATCCTGATTGCGCCGGATCAAAACAACGCCGTCGCGACAATCGCCATCGACGACGGGACCGACGTGGCGCCTAAGGCGGAGCTGAAGTTTCGGGGCCTGGGCGAATTGCCCGGCGGCGTAACGATTGTGAGCGAGGCCACGCTAGCGGTCGTGCCGGAGTAGTTGGACCTAAACTACGATGCAATACCTCTCGCCCAACGTTTTGGTCGTCGCCAAATCGGTGCAAACGCACCAGCGCACCGCCGTCGAGGTCGCCGAGGAGGCGCTTTCGAAGGCCGAAACTCACCAAGACGAGTGGCGTGCGTTCATTACGCTTACGCCCGAACTGGCCCGCAAACACGCCGAGCAGGTCGATCAGTGGCTGGCCGAGGACAAGCGCCTGCCGCTGGCGGGCGTTCCATTCGCTATCAAGGACCTGTTCGACGTCCAAGGGGTCGCCACCACCTGCGGCTCGAAGGTTTTTGCCGATCGCGTCGCCACGGCCGACGCCACCGTGGTTCGCCGCCTGGTGGCCGCTGGGGCGGTGATGTTGGGCAAATTGAATCTTCACGAATGCGCCTTTGGCTTCACCGGTGAAAACCCGCACTACTTCTTTCCGGCCGTCGATTACCTCAAGGCCCAACGCGCGCGGCGCAGGATCCGCGCGGCCTGGTCGAAAGTGTTTTCACAAGTCGACTGCCTGGTCACACCCACCTCACCCCTGGTCGCCACGCGTTTTGGCCAGCAATCGGCCGATTTGCCGGGCGGGCCCAAACCCTTGGTCCGGGCGTACCTCGACCTGACGCTTCCGTTCAACCTCTCAGGGCACCCGGCCATAAGTGTTCCCTGCGGCATTTCCAGCGACGGAATGCCGATCGGCGCGCAGGTGGTCGGCAAGCCATTTGCCGAGGGAACCATCTTGCGCGTCGCGCACCGATACCAGCAAGTCACCGATTGGCACCGGCGGACGAGAGAAACAGCGTAGAACGGAATTCATTCCGTCACAGTTGCCGCCAGAAGTGCGGCAGGGTCAAGGCCACAAGCGATGTGGCCAGCGCGTTGTATTCGCGGTTCTTGAGCCATTGCGCAATCGACCACTCGGTGCTCCAGGTGGTGAATAGCCGGGTGGGGAACAACCTGGGCGCCATGGCGATGTATTGCCGCCAGGTCTCGCCGTGACGTTCGGCCAGGCGCCGTTCCTCGCGGCGGATCGTGAGCAGGTAGATCATCAGCACGGGGCCCACCACCACGCAGGCGTCGAGCGCGCTGCCCATGATCGTGCAAAAGCCGAGCATCATCGCCAGCGACCCCAGGTACAAGGGGTGCCTGCAAAGACGGTAAGGACCGGTGGTGGCCAGGACCTTGCTCTTGCGGATCACGCCGGCCGCCCACGACCGTATTGCGAGCCCCCAAAGTACCAACAGCAGGCCCGCCACGGCATAGGGATCGCCCAGGTTCCACGTGTCGTGGGGTTTCGTGCCCAGTGCGATGTCTTTGAACACTAACGACGAGAAGACCAATAACGAGATCGGCACTCGCTTGTCGACGAGAAAATCGGCAAGTCCGTCAAGTGAGTTCTTCGGTAAGCTGTGATCCATGTTGTGCATTTTCCCGTGCCGGCGAAGGGAGTGGGGGCTTATACACGGGCCAAAGTACAGCGGTCAAGACAGGTTTGTGCCGCACTGACCTACGCCGGCCCCCAGGGGTTGTCCCAATCGCCCCACCGTTCGAGGTAGAGCTGGTACGCCGCATTGCCTTGCGCGCGATCGCACAACCAGGCCTTGGTCTCGGCGATCAATCCCTGTTCCTCGTTGAGCGAGAGTTGCCCCAGCACGACACGGCTGCGAAGGAAGACGAAATAGGTGTCGAGCACGTCGCAACGGCAGTAATCATTGATTTCGGCCAGCTTACCCTCGTTGAACAGATCTTGCACCATGTACCCCTGCACGTCCATCTTGCCCGGCTTGCCCAACAGGTTCGTTGCCAGGTTCAGTCCGCCGGTGAAACGGGTCGAGCCAAAATTCGTCAGCAACTCTTGCAGGTCGAAATGGGAGTCGAGATTATAGCGGTTGCGGGGTTGCTCGAAGCTCTTGGCTTGAAGGTTGAACCAGCCGGGCACGCTGATGCCATAGCGAAACGCGGCCAGCTCCAGCAATGGAACATCGAACGTGCGGCCGTTGAAGCTGACCAGCGTCGGCCTGCCGTACTTTTCCCAACCGCGCCAAAAGTGTTCCGTGATCACGTGCGGACGGAACTGCGGCTCATCGAGCGTCACCAGGTCGAACAAGCGATAGTCGGCCGCGAGCTTGGCGATGGCGATTGACGTCGGGACTTGAAACGTGTACGGGATGAAGTCGGTCTCGTACTTCGCCAACAGTTCGCGGCGGTAACGCGCCACCGCTTCGGCCGGCGACAGCCCCTCACCGGGAAACCGCAATTTGGAGACCAGCTCGCCGTCGGC
>DATLQY010000563.1:0-2870 GCA_035534975.1 Pirellulales bacterium | reverse complement strand
GTTGCGGAGAAGCAGCGTCTGCCAGCCATCTTGGCTGACAGCCGCAAGTACCAGAATGTCGTCTCCACCAAGCTGGCCGAGCAGGTGCTGGCGGCACTCTACGAGTTGCTGCGCGGCTTTCAGGCCGCCGACGATCAGGCGCGAGGCAAGCTTTTGGCCGAGGTTTTGAAAGAAGACGCGAACCATGTTTATGCCGGCCTGCTCACCGTGCTGATGCGGCTGGTGTTCGTTCTCTACGCCGAGGACCGTGGGCTCCTCTCGTCCGATTCGGTGTTCGCCAACTTCTACTCGGTAACAGGACTGTTCGAGCGGCTGCGTGCGGACCACGGCCGCTTTCCCGACACGATGGACGAGCGGTACGGCGCCTGGGCGCAATTGCTCACGCTGTTTCGCCTGGTCTACGATGGCGGCAGCCACGGCCCCTTGGAGATCCCCGGCCGCAAGGGCTACTTGTTCGACCCCGACCGCTACCCGTTCCTCGAAGGACGGCCATGGAAAAGCCGCCGCGAGCCGGGCGAGCGGCTCGACGTGCCTCGAGTGTCGGACGGAGTCGTTTTTCGCGCCCTCTCAAACCTGCTGCTTCTCGATGGCGAGCGGCTGAGCTACCGCACGCTCGACGTCGAGCAAATCGGCAGTGTTTACGAGACGATCATGGGTTTCAATCTCGACGTGGCCCAGGGCCGGTCGATCGCCATCAAGCCCGTCAAAGCGCACGGAGCCCCGGCCACAATCAATCTTGAATCGCTGTTGGCCGCCAAGCCCGCCGAGCGGGCAAAATGGCTGGCGGTCCAGAGCGACCAGAAGCTCACCGGTCAAGCCGCCGAGGCCGTCAAACGGGCCGAGTCGATCGACGGCTTGATGGCGGCATTGGAAAAGAAGATCGCTTGGCTTGCCACGCCGCACGCAGTGCCAAAGGGGGCGATGGTTTTGCAACCATCCGATGAGCGTCGCCGTAGCGGGTCGCACTACACGCCGCGCTCGCTGACCGAGCCGATCGTCCGCACGACACTCCGCCCCGTGCTGGAGCAACTCACACCAACCCGCAGCGCCAGCAGGGCCGGAACACTAACCCGCAGCGCAAGCAAGGAACCAGCAACTAGCGACCAGCGACTAGCAACTGCTCCCACTCCCGACCAGATTCTCAACCTCAAAATCTGCGATCCGGCGATGGGTTCCGCCGCGTTCCTCGTCGAAACCTGCCGGCAACTGGGCGACGAATTAGTAAAGGCCTGGCATGTCCACAACCAGGTCCCCAAGCTCCCGCCCGATGAAGACGAAGTGCTCCATGCCCGGCGGCTGGTGGCGCAGCGGTGCTTGTACGGCGTCGATCGCAACCCAATGGCCGTCGACCTGGCCAAGCTTTCGCTCTGGCTGGCGACGTTGGCCAAGGACCATCCCTTCACGTTCCTCGACCATTCGCTGCGCTGCGGTGATTCGCTGGTGGGGTTGACGAGGCAGCAGATCGCGGGCTTTCATTGGGCGCCGACGGCGCAGATGCACCTGCTCGAAGCGGACCTCAAGCGGCAGATCGAGACGGCGACGACAGCCCGTCGCAAGATCCTGGAAGCTCGCGACGACATGGCGTACGAGGAGCACGAGCGCGCCTTGTCGGTGGCCGACGAGGCGCTCGATCGCCTACGGCTGGTGGGCGACCTGGTGATCGCAGCCTGGTTCGGCGCGGAGAAGGACAAGGACCGCGAGAAACTACGCAAGGAGTATCTCACGCATGTCGAGCAGGCCCGCGGCCCGACGAAAGACGCCCACGAGCTCCGCCGCTGGCTCGAAATCGTTCGCGACCTTCGAACCGCGGCGAAGCCCATTGTGCCGTTCCACTGGGAGATCGAGTTCCCCGAAGTCTTCGCTCGCTCCCTACCAGCAACCAGCAACTCGCAACCAGTAACCGCGCGCGGCTTCGACGCTATCATCGGCAATCCCCCGTTCGCGGGCCGAACGACTCTTTCGCAAGGTAGCCGGGACGGTTATCTTGATTGGCTGAAAGCGATTCACGACGGGACGCATGGAAACGCGGATCTTGTGGGCCACTTTTTCCGTCGTGCCTTCAATCTACTCCGGCCCCAGGCGTGCTTCGGTCTAATCGCGACCAACACCATCGGCCAGGGAGACACCCGCTCGTCCGGCCTGCGATGGATCTGCACTCACGATGGGACGATCTTCAACGCCCGGAAGCGGTACAAGTGGCCCGGCGTCGCAGCCGTCGTCGTAAGCATTGTCCACGTATGCCGAGGATCGATGTCCGGGCCATTTCTTCTGGATGGCCGCGAAGTGCCACAGATCACTGCCTACGTATTTCACGCCGGCGGACATGAAGATCCGAAAAAGCTCACTCAAAATGCTGGAAAAAGCTTTCAAGGAAGCGTTGTTGTTGGACTGGGGTTCACTTTTGACGACACTGACCTATCGGGAGCGACAAATCCGATTTCCTTGATGGATGCGACTATTCTCGAGAACCCCCGAATTGCAGAATGTATCTTTCCATTCATTGGTGGTGAAGAGGTGAACGAAAGCGCGACGCATTCCCCTCACCGTTTCGTGATCAACTTCGGTGACCTTCCCGAGGATGATGCCCGCCGATGCTGGCCAGAAGCGATGCAGATCGTTGAGGCAAGAGTCAAGCCGGAACGCATCGCTCGAGGTCGCGGCGGAAGTGGCGACCAACAAAAGCGAGCGGAGAAGTGGTGGCAGTTTGCGCGGCCAACCACCGATTTGTAGTGTCCTTTCGGCAACCCTGCAAATTCTGAGCAGGGCGAGGGGCCACGCGGCCGGGAAGTGCTAGCACGGCGGGGCTGGTCGTCGGTCAGGCAGCGGCGGGGGAGGCGGCCGCGACGAGCTGGAGGTGGTAGTTCCAGGGC
>DATLQY010000562.1:0-7476 GCA_035534975.1 Pirellulales bacterium | reverse complement strand
CCCCCCACCACCCGTACCACCCTTCGCCCTCAACGGTGTATCGCTGGGAATCGCCGCGCCGCCGTATTGCCAGGCGTCGTCGCGTTGCACGACCAATACGCCATAGTCGCGGAACACGAAGCACACGTCGGTCTGGTCGGCCAACGCCTCGAGCGCCGCCGCTAGGGTCACCGACCGCAGTTTCAGCGTAAGCGGCACATCGCGAGGCCCTTCCGTGCCTTTGAAAACGAAGGTGGAGAATTCCTCCGTTGCCAATTTCAGATATTCCAACGCGTCGGAAAGCGGTTGATCGGTGACGTCGAACTCGACGTTTTTCTTCATCCATTCTCGATATCGGAGCGGGATTTCGGGGCGAACCCCGTCTTGACGCGCGGTCCGTGAGCCGTGGCCTCGCGCGCCGCGGTCCGCGCCTGGGGGTTCGGCCGCGTCGGAGGCTTCAGCATCGTCCGAATCCGACTCAGCGCCGGCGCCAAGCAAGTACATCAACTCGTACTCGCTTGCGGCCAGCTTCTGTTTTGCCGCGAGCACTTCGGCCGAAGTCCTATAGCCCTGTTTCGTCATTTTCTCCGAGAATGGGAGATTCTGCTTTGCCGCCGCCCAGTTTTGGTAGGCCACGGTCACGTCGCGGACGACCGTCAGCCGCGCCTGGTTGAGCTCCGCCTTCATCTGGCGGGCCTTGGCATCGGCGATCAACAGCTCGGGATTCGTCCGCAGCGCCTGTGCAATCGCCTGCTCCAAACTTAGCGTCCCGTACGCGTGAAGTGGTTTCTCAGGCGAATCATCGTCGACGGGCGCCGCGGCCTGTTTTGCGGTTGGTTCCTGTTCGTCCTGTGCCGCCGCGGGGCACGTCCCGCCGAGGAACCAGGCAGCAGATAAGATCGCGATTTGCATTGTAGTATGCAAGACTCTCATATTCTGTCTCCAGTTTAGTGTGGGTGACGCCGACGAATGGTCGTAACGTTGCGAGTCGAAGTGTTTCGTGTGAGTGAAGACTGCCGCAATTAGCACCGAAGGTGCGGCGCTGTAATAGCCAGGGGCAACGCCCTCGTTGTTCTACACATCTTTTGTAGCGACCGGATGCCGGTTTGCCCCGTTCACGGGGCTTCCGCGCAGCGGTATTCGGCCCGGCGTTTACGCCGGGTTCGCAAACCGCCCCACGTGACTTTCTTCCAGCCCCGTTCACGGGGCTTCCAGAATGGCTTGAGCCAAGCAAATGGTAAGCCCCGTGAACGGGGCTGAATACACAATAATGTGCTCCGGTTTTCCCCGGCATGAATGCCGGGGCTATCACCGCTTCGCGGGAGGCCCCGTGAACGGGGCGGTGCATCACTCGCGACTTGTGTAGAACAACGAGGGCAACGCCCCTGGTACGAAGGACCGCACGAAAGTGTCGTAAAGCCCCAACGGGGCGCGCTGGTCGTTGCGGCGCCAAAACGCTCAGCGCGCCCCGTTGGGGCTTACAACGGTCTTTCGTTCTGCGCAAACCAGGGGCTTTGCCCCTGGCTATTGCAGCGCGCCCTTTCAGGGCGGACGGCGTGCCGCCGTGTGAAGAATTCCCGAATCTCGATGACTGGGTGGGGCTACGCTCAGGGCTGTCGAATTTGGCCCCGTTGGGGCCGTCGTACGTCAAGTACCAGGGGGCAAGCCCCTGGCCTGTTTTCGATCGAGACTTGTGTATCACAACTACGCCCTCGTTCCCAAACGCAAACTTCATTCCGCGGGCCGTTCCTTGTCGGCCAGCCTCAACTCGGCCAACAACCAACTATCGTCCGGTTCCTCGGCGCCGCGCCGCTCGCGCGGTGTCAATTCAAGAACCTGACGATAACAATCGAGCGCATTGTCGACGTCGGCCCGTCCGTACAAGTACCTGTCGCCCGCCAATCGCAGCAAGCGAAGCTGCTCGGGACGCGGAGCATCGGCCACGCGGCGCCGCAGTTCTTCCGGCGGCAATGCGTCTTCGTCGTCCGGTTCATGGCCTGCGACGTCCCCTCGAGGAGTTGCACTTGGTGAGTTGACTTGCGCCACGACCGCCTTCGGTGGTACTTCACGTCCGGCTGGCTCCCCATGCGACAAGGCCAACCATGCCGTCGCCAGCCCCGCCGCGTAGGCCGCTAGCCAACCGCCCGCCACGCGCAGCCGCCGCGACCTGGCCCGTGAGCGGACCAACTTCGTGGTGCGGTCCAAGAGTGCCGCCCGCAAGGCCGCCGGCACGGGCGACTCGGGCCATCCGGCGGCCGCCAGGGCAACCTCCGGTGGCAGCGGACCGTGTTCAGGGTGCTGTCCGGAAGAAGGACACGGAATGAATTCCGTGCTACCGGGCAAATCATTTTCGCCATGCGGTTCGGCCATGTTATGGTTCCCCGGCCAGTTTTTCGTATGCGTTTCTGAACGATTCGCGGGCACGCGATAGCAGCGACTCGATTGACTTCGGCGTGCCGCCCGAGCGGGCCGCGATGTCGGCCACCGAGAGCTGCTCCTGGTACTTGGCCCGCAACACGTCCTGGTACCGTCCCGGCAAGGCGGTGAATACCAACGCCACAAGCTCGCGGACTTCCAGGGTACGTTCCTCGTTCGGGGTGGTGTTTTCCGCCCTGCACGCCTCCAATGGTAAACTCCGCGCGTCGCGCGTCCAGCGCCGGCGTTGGTTCTTGAGCACGTTTTCGGCGATCCCCTTGAGCCACGACTCGAAACTCCCGCGCGCCGGATCGAATGAGGCGATTCGGCGCACGGCCACGAGCCAAGCCTCCTGCACCACCTCGTCGGCCCGGTGCGACTGTCGTCCGACGCGGTGGTAGACGAAGGCATAGACCGCGTCGAAGCTGCGTTCGTACAAAGCCCGCCAGGCCGCTTCGTGACCGGCGAGCACCGCATCGCGCAGCGCGTGTTCCTCCCAGGCCAAAGCATCGGGTTCCATGGCGGCGACGCGGGTCAAGGGGCATCCCCGTGGTCTTTCTACTTACACTATTGTCGCCAATCCCGCCGATCCTTCGCAAGGAATCCCGGCGCGCCGGGAGAGGTCGTTCTCGGGTAGGCGTCTCGATTGTTGGTGCAAGATTTCCTGTTCTGGGAGTACCTTAGGGATTCGGGGATTCTTCACAGAGCGGTTACCCGCCCTGAAAGGGCGCGCTGCAACAGCCAGGGGCAACGCCCCTGGTTCGCAGAACGAAAACCTGTTGTAAGCCCCACCGGGGCGCGCTGAGCGTTTTGCCGCCGCGACGCTCAGCGCGCCCCGGTGGGGCTTTACGAGGTTTGGCGCGCGTCCGCGAACCAGGGGCGTTGCCGTGAGGCTATTACAGCGCCGCACCTTCGGTGCTATTTCCGGCAATCCGGGATGCTACCGCCGCATAAATCACCAACAAATAAGACGCCTACACAGCGTTCCCTACAGCAGGAAAGCGGGAAATGACTTTTTGGTCATGCCGGGTGCGATGCGACTTTGTGTAGAATGACCATCGCCGCGCCCTGTTCCATCGTATCGCCCCGTTGGGGCCGAGCGTTGGAATAAAACCTCCGGACCGCTTCGTTGAACCCTTCCGCGCCGAACTCGACACCGCTGCGGCTGGCGCTTTGCACCACGGAGCTGGCGCCCGGCGGCGCCGAGCGTTGCCTGGTCGAGCTGGCCACCCGGCTCGATCGAAACCGTTTCGAGCCGGTCGTCTACTCGCTCGCGCCCGAGCCGCCGGGCCCAGGGCGGTCACTTGTCGAGCGTCTCATGGCTGAAGGTGTCGAGATGCACTTCCTGGGAGGGCGCGGTATTCGATCGGCCCCAGGCGTTTGCCGGCGGCTGGCGCGATTGCTCAAAGCGCAGCGCGCCGAAGTACTACAAACGTTCTTGTTTCATGCCAACCTTATCGGGCGCGTGGCCGCGGGCCGGGCCGGGGTGCCGCGTGTCGTCTGCGGATTGCGCGTCGCCGAGCGCAGGGCGAACTGGCACTTGCGTCTCGATCGTTGGACGACCCGGCGCGTCGATCAATACGTTTGCGTCAGCCAGGCGGTCCGCGATTTTTCGATCGCTCAGGGCCGCCTGGTGCGCGAGCGCATGGTGGTGATTCCCAACGGGGTCGACCTGACCCGCTTCGACCGGGCCCCGGCGGCCGATCTGACCCGCGCGGGCGTGCCGGCCGGGCGTCGCGTCGTCACTTACGTCGGCCGGCTCGATCGGCAGAAAGGGTTGAGCGGACTTCTCGACGGCGCGCGTTCGTGGCTCGACCGCCTGAGCGAGCACGACTTGCTTCTGGTGGGCGACGGGCCGCAACGGTCGGAATTGGAGGCCGAGGTCCGCCGGTTGGAATTGGCGGAGCGGGTGCATTTCACCGGATGGCGTGACGATGTCGCGGAGATCCTACGGGCCAGCCGGCTCTTGGTGCTGCCCTCGCGATGGGAGGGGATGCCCAACGTCGTGCTCGAAGCGATGGCGGCGCGATTGCCTGTGGTCGCCACCGACGTCGAGGGTGTGCGCGAGCTGCTGGGTTCACAAGCAGGGGCCCAAACGGTGGCACGAGGCGACATGCCAGCCTTCGCTGACAGGATCGTTGGTATCATGTCCGACCCCGCATTGGCGGCCCGCCTGGGCGACGAGAACCGCGCCCGCGCCGAAAGCTGCTTCAGTTTGGACGCGATGATCGCGTCGTACTGCGCGCTCTACGCTCGGCTGGCGCGGCGTTGACAGAAGGCGTCTGAAGGTGTCTGAAGGTTACGCCCGCGTCAAAAACTCCTGCGTCTCCACGACCCCAGCGTCGGCGGGGCGGGGAACCCGCCCGCCGACGCTGCAGGGACTCTTTCGCGCTCGCGAAACGCACCCGTTGCGCAGCAACGAGTGCGCAACAAAGACCGAAAGCGGAGCAACGCAAACCGATCTCCGACATCCCCATGACGGGGAGCAAGCCGCGTAGCGGCGACGTTCCCAACCGAGCCACCCTTCGCCTCGCGTACCCGCCTTGCCGTGGCCCTAGGTCGGGGGCTTCGGAGTCGGTTTGCGTTGCGTAGCGCGCGGCGCCGGCCAGTCCGCGCCGCGTAATGGAGCGCCAGCCCTTGCGGCGCGCGGACCGCCCGCCTAACGCTTAGTTGTCGGGATCCGCAGCGCGCGGAAAAGCCGCTCGATTGCCGTCGACGGCCCAGCCGGACGTCGGCCCATCGCGCTCGACGGCCGCAAGCTGCGGAAGGAAATCACGCCGGAGCGCGTTTCACAGACGACGGCAGCGGGCCCCCTCACCCTGTGCCGACCGGGCCGTGGCGTCGCGGCGACAGCGCCGCGATGCCGGCAATGGAAACGAAAAGGCACCCTAATCCACCAATGTTCCAGCCGTACCGCTTCGACAACACAACACGCGGGGCGGAGGGGGTTGGATTAGAACACGTGTACGCCACAGCCGCCGAGACGGCTGTCGGCGGGCGGTGGCGGGCTGCCTTTTCGTTTCCATTGCCGTGGCGGCGCCACGACGGCTCTGGCCGCGTGAATTCCAGGCGCTAATGGCAGGTTGGAAACCTGCCCCACGAGGCCGGCTTGCGCGATTAGGTTCCGCGGCCCGGCACACCCTCTTTCGACGCCGGCTTGACGTCGCGCACGACGCGAAACCCGCTGGCCGGCAAGTGGACGTTCGGCAGAGCATGGTACCGCGCCGCGCTGCGGCCCGCGGCCGGAATGACGTGGAAACTACCGCCACGATAAACTCGCCAACTGCCCTCTTCGGGATCCGACGGATCGCGGAGTATGGGCAAGGCGTAATACGATTCCGCGTACCAATCGCGGCACCATTCGGAGGCATTGCCGTGCATGTCGTGGAGTCCAAAGGCGTTCGCCCGCTTGCCTGCCACCGGCTGGGCCTGGAGGTCGGAATTCGTGCGGAACCAGCCGTATTCATCCAGTTTTCCCGCGCCCGCGGCAGACGGCGTCGTCGTGCCCGCGCGGCAGGCGAACTCCCACTCCGCCTCGGTCGGCAGCCGGTAGCCGGCAGGCCGCGTCGTTGCCAAATTGGCGCGCGCGAAATGTTCCTGGTCGCTCAGCCAGTCGCAGAAAGCCACGGCGTCGCGCCACGAGACGCAGGTCACGGGTAAGTCATCGGATAGCGGGTAGCCGGGATTTTTCCAGGTATGTTCGGCCTCGGCGTCTTGCTCGGCGTCGGTGCGTTTGCCTGTCGCTTCGGTGAACCGGCGGAACTGACCGACCGTGACTTCGCTGGCCGCGCAGTAGAAGGGTTTGGTCAACGTCACCGGGTGCTGGGGACCGCTGCCGCGGATGCGGCCTTGCACGTTGGGCCGTGTGACGTGCTCGAGTTCCGCTTCGATTTCCTCAGGCGTCGCGCCCATGATGAACTCGCCCGGCGGAACGAGCACGAGTTTCATGCCGAGCGCATTGTCCGTCTCGACCGTGATTCCGAGGTGCTTTGCCCAAGCCTCCTGGTGCGCCCGTGCCTGCGCGGCGTCGAAGGGCGCGACGGCGTACGCCGGCCCACCGTCCGGCGCCGTCTTGGCGGCGGCGGTCGATTCCGCGGTCGTCGGCCCCGCGGCCGCGCCGGTCGCCGGCACTTCGCCAACGGCCGGCGTTTCTGGCCGATCGAGGTACTTCATCAACACCGCCACCAGGATCGGCCCGATGATCGTGACGAACAGGCCGCCGACGATCTGCGCCGTCCAACGCCTCGTCTTTTCGGAAGCCACGACTTCGGTGAGCTTGACGACCGTACGGTTCCCCCGCGTCGTAAGCGGCCACGATATTGGGGTGCTCGAGCCGGGCGGCCGCTTGCACTTCGCGCCGGAAACGCTCCACGGCCTCCGGCGCGCGGGGCCCGGCCGGCGGTGGCAAGAGCTTCAAGGCCACGACGCGCTTCATCCGCCCGTGCAGGGCCTTGTAGACCTGCCCCATGCCTCCTTCGCCAATTTTGGCGAGGATCATGTACTCGTCAAACACTAGGTGCTTCGCCTTGCCCTGCAAGGCGTTGGCGGCCTGGTAGCGGGTGAGCATTCCGGCGCGCACCAACTCCTTGGCCAGGCCCTTTGCGTCGTTGGCGCGTCGCTTGGGCGGAAGCCCGTCGCAAAAGGCGCGGACGTCGGCGGCGGCGAGCAAGCCCGTCGAGTCAAGATCGTTGACAAAAGCTTCGAGCGAAAGCGGCATACGACAGGCTCAGCCGGATAGGACGGTTTCATCATACCGTCCGACGCCCATGTCAGGGAACGCCTCACGTCGTGCAGTTTTCAACCTGGCAAAGCTTCTCGTAGCGGAACTCGTAAGAGTTTCGATTTCATCCGCAGAACGGTGGCATTTCGCACCCTAGCCTTCGAGCACGACGAAAAAAAAGCAACGACCCGCTTAAAGGCAACGGTGGGTTCCCGCAATGTGGAACATAACATGCCACCGGCTTGCCCGGTGGTCTGTGACGCTGGCAGCTACCCCGGGCGGCTGCCATCCTGTTTTCGAACCCCGATTGCCCTGCCGCTGCCTTTGGCAGCGGCAGGGCAATCGGGTGGGAGGGGAGAGTT
>DATLQY010000561.1:0-8869 GCA_035534975.1 Pirellulales bacterium | reverse complement strand
TGCCCTGAATATTGAAATTGATGACATTCGGTCCAGTCTCGTTCATGTGGGGGTTGAGGTCGGACTCCGCGATGGCTGCCGCCAAGCCCACATCGGCGCCATTGAAGGCAGATGGATTCACGTCCGTGACGGTGATGGCAGCGAGCAAGGTGCGGCGTTCCAGCGCCTCAAAATAAAACCGGGCGGGGCGAAGCCTCTTTTTCCGCCGCCGGATGGCCGGCAGAGCGGCCAGACGATCGAGAAGGCAAGCGAGCGACATACCGCTTCTCCAGCAGTGAGGCGAAATGAGTCTGAAAGTCGCCCTACTACAGTGCGATGAGCGGCGCAAGGTTCTCCAACGGTTTTTTGAGGTTTTTTGGACGGAGAGGGCCTCTCTGGCCACGTTGAATCGGATGGGATCTCGGCGAGAGGCGACCGGCCCGTGGCAGACGTCGCGAGAAGTCTGGCGCGTCGGCGTTGGTGACGGCCACTCCCGGCGCCTTGGGATACGAGTTCCGCTGCTCAGTCCGCCCACTCGCAGGGCCGGGTGAATGAAGTCCGCGCTAGAGGTAAGTGGGCGGCCTTCTCACGGACTCCGCTTGATGTCCAGCCTCTCCTCGGCCTCGGCGCGAAGGAGATGGGCCTCCAGCCAATCCGGGGGCAAAACGTTTGTCGGCCGCTCGGGGCTCGGCGGACCCTGTCGCTGGAGCCATTCGATGCCCATTTCCAAGCATTGCCGGGCCTCGTCGGCGTGGCCCAGACGATGGTGAGCCAGTGCCAACCCGAACCAATTGAGGTCCGAGGATCTCCAGGAATCGACCTTGGCCTGAGTGAAACTTTGCAGTGCTTCTTCGAACTGACCGGCGCGATACTGCGCCAGTCCCAGCACGTGGAAGCACCAGGCACTCTGAGTGCTGGCGAGGGCCTGGTTCGCCCACTGGACGAGACGAGCGGGATCAACAGGACTCGTGCGCGCCATCGCGCAACTGCGCGCCAGGACATAGGCATTCGTGTCCTTGATCTCCGCCGCGTGTTGGATCATGTCTTGGCAAAAGCGATGATATCCCTCGCCATCTTCGCGAATCAGTAACAAACAGGCGTAGGCGAAGGCGTCATCGTCCAGCGGCCGCGCCAAGAGGTCGGCCCGGGCATATTCGGCGGCCGCCTGGTCCCAATGGCTCAGCCGGACGAACTCGCGGGCCTGGCCTTTTGCCCGCGCAATTGCGGCGGGAGCCAAGAGGCCGAAATCGACATGGACTTCCAGCGGAGGCTGAACCTCGGTCTGTTTCGCCGGCGGATACGGTGGCGCCTCCCAATCGAGACCCAGCTTCGCCAACTCGGTGCGGATGCGGCGCAGGTCCCACACGGCCAGGCCGTTGGTGGCCGCGACGATCAGCTTGCTTGCGTCCGGTGTGAACACGGCCGGGCGGGCCGTCGGCTCCGGGTCTTCCAACTGAGCCAATTCGCGCCCCGTGGCCAGCTCGACCAGGCGATAGATGCCGTTGGTCTGCGCCAGGACCACCAGTTCAGCGGTGGCAGCGGAGGGTTCGCCGGCGCCGAGCTGTGGACCCGGCTCCCAGGTGTCTGTGGCGTACACCCGGCCGTTGTCCATACCGGTGATGAGCCAACGTCCATCCGGACTGAAGCGGCAAAGGTTGGGAGGCCCGGCGGACCATTTCCGAAGACTGTTGCCGGTAGCCGCTTCAAAAACCTCGGCCCAGTGGAAATCGTCGCTGCACGCCACCCAACGACCGTCCGGGCTGACGCTGCACCGTGCTGTCGATTTGCCCGCGTTCACTCGCCGCGGCGCGGCTGCATCGGGGTGCAGGATCCAGCCGCCAGCGAATGGTGCCATGCCGTAGCCGTTCCACATGGCTTGGGCGACGACTTGGCCGTCACGACTGGCCGCGATCTCGCCATCGCCGGGATGAAACGGCAGACGCTCCGGAGGGCCGACGAGGAGCCGCCGCGGGATTGCCGGGTCCGGGCCAACCGGCCAGCGGAAGAAACCTTCGAAGCCGTTGGTGAGCAGGTTGCCCGCCGCGTCGAATTGCACACTGACACTGCCTGAGGCAATCTGCGCCAATTCCCTCCCAGTATCCAGGTCAAAAAACGCAACCCCATCAGCCAAACCAATGGCTGCAAGGGCCCCGCCGGGATGGACCGCGGGGCGCTTGAGGTTGTTGGGTGTGACTTTCTGATTGCCGGTATGAATCAAACACCGGTACTCCCAGCCGCCCGCGAACGACCACAGTCCGATGCGGTCGTTGCGTGGGCCGACTCGAGCAGCGGCCAACCGCTCCCCGCTACGGTCAAAGCGCAATCCCGTGGCCCAAGCCAGCGCGTGAGTGGAAAACAACGGCAGATCGGAAAGCACATCGAAGAGAGTGACATGGTTTGACCAGCCGCGTGCAACGAGGCGATGCCCGTCGGGGTGAAAGAGAAGGCAAGGGCAGCCCTGCGCCATTCCACTCTGAAGGGTCCGCGCCGGTTGCAAGCCGCCAGCACCGGGATCAAAGGCATATTCCTGAATCTCGCCACCCTCTCCTTGCGAAACCACCAGGGTGCGCCCGTCGGGGCTCCAGGCGCAGTGCCCATTATTACCCGACCAAGGAGGCATGGCCGAGGCCACAACAGTGCCGCTGGCCAGGTCGCGGATCTGCACCACGCGCTGGAAGTACGAGCAGGTGGCCAAAAACGGTGCTGTCGGATGCACTTTGACTCGAAGATCACCGACGATCTCCGTCGGCGCCAGCCGATACAGACGCGTAGACGCGGCCGTGTCGTAAACGCTAATGCCGCCGTCCTGGTGCGCTAGCGCGAGTAGGCCTCCGTCGTCACGGAAATGCCAGCAATATACATCCTGTTCCTCAAAGCGGAGGACGGGTTGCCTGCCGCTCACGTTCCACAACTGGAAGCGCCCAGAGCGGCCGCGAATCGCGAGCAACTTGCCTGGTCCAAAGCCAACTTCGACCGGCTCGCCCAATTCGGGAAGCAGGCAGAGTTCCCTGTCATCCGCCACGCGGCGCACGGCGCAGCCGCCGTTCTCGGTGGCGCTGGCATACAAGGTGAAGTCGTCGTTCAGTTCGACCGAGACCGCTCCCGGCGGCAGCACGCCGAATTCATGCGTGATGTGTATGTCCGGCAGCGCCAGGGCGGCAATGGCTTCGTTGCGCGGAGGGCCGAACCACTCGGGCGGCTGGCCCAACTCACGGCCGATGTCGGCCGCCTTGCCCAGCGCGACCAAGGCTTCGAAACGCTGCCCCGGTCGCCGGCTGTAGCGGGCGCCGTGCGCTTGACCAACCAAGGCATCCGCTTCTCGCAAGCGGGCGCGGCGTTCGGCGTCAAGGGCCCGATCCTCATCCTCTCGAGCGTCTTTCTCTGCCGCGGTGGCCCGGATGCGCGCTTCGTCGGCCTCGCGGGCGCGGGTGCTGGCCTTGAGCGCAAAAAAGCAGGACGCGATGGTGCCCAATATCAAGGCCGCCGAGATCAGCCCGCCGGCGGATAGCGCCGCCCTGTTCCGCCGCGCGAAGGTTCGCAAGCGGTACGCCGTCGACGGTGGGCAAGCCTCCACCGGCTCGTTGTGCAGATAGCGCTCGATGTCGCGCGCCAGCCCATTAGCCGTTTGATAGCGCCGGTCGCGGTCTTTCTCCAGCGCCTTCATGACGATCCAGTCGAGGTCGCCGCGCAGCTCGCGGGCCAACTTCTCCGGTTCGATCTTTCGATGCTCCGAGGCCGTCGTCGGTGAGTGGCCCGACTCGCTCACGCGGGTGCTCGGCTTCGGCGGATCCTCTTGACGGATTAACCGCAACACTTCGATCATGGCGGCTTGTTTGAGGCGCTCACGGGTTAAGGGGGTCGTGCCCGTGAGCAACTCATAAAGGAGCACGCCCAGGCTGTAGATATCGGCCCGCGTGTCAACGTCGCGGGCATTGAACTCGGCCTGTTCCGGACTCATGTATTCCAACGTGCCAACGATGCCGCCAAAGCTGGTTACCAGCGTTCGATCGGTCAATCGCTCGCCCAGGGCCTTGGCTACGCCGAAGTCGATAATTCTCGGCAGGGGTACGCCGTCATAGGTGGCGACCAGTACATTCGCCGGCTTGAGATCGCGATGAATCACGCCCTTCTGGTGAGCGTGCTGTACCGCAAGGCAGACGGCTTCGATCAACGCGAGTCGATCCCGCGGAGTCAGCTCGTGTTCGTCACAATACTGGGTGATCGGCACGCCTTTGACCAGTTCCATGACAAAGTACGGCCGCCCCGAATCGGTTGTCCCGCCGTCAAAGACGTGAGCGATGTTCGGGTGATCCATCATCGCCAGGGCCTGCCGCTCGGCTTCGAAGCGGGCCACCACATCGCGCGTGTCCATGCCCGGCTTGACGACTTTCAAGGCGACAATTCGACGAACGGGCTGTTGCTGCTCTGCAACAAATACGATGCCGAAGCCACCTTCGCCGATCTTTTCGATCAGCTTGTAGGGGCCGATTTGGCAACCGGCGCCTTCGACAACGGCGGGCGCGCAGGGAATCTCGGGAACCGCAGGCAACCGGAGAAAGCAGTCGTTTTCGTAAGCTCGCAGCAAGCGCTCGAGTCGCGCTAGCAGCACGTGATCGCCGTCGCAGGCCTGCTTCAAGTAAAGCAAGCGCGCGTCGCGGGCCTCGATGCTGCAGGCTGCGTTGAAGATCGATCGCTCATCGAGCTTTGGCATGGGCGCTTGGCTCTCGGGTCCATTATTCAGTGCGATAACTGCGGCCCGATTCTCCAATGCGCCGGCAGGCACTCACGTTGAGTGGTCGCAGTGGAGGTCCGCGTCCATTTCCACGCACAGCCACGAACGAGCGTAAGCCCAATCGTAGTTTGCGGTTGAGGCCGAGATACCAAGAATTTCTGCAGTGCTTTCGATTGTCAAGCCGGCGAAGAACCGCAGCTTAACGAGTTCGGCCATGCGGGGTTCCAGCTCTGCCAATTTGTCGAGGGCCTCGTTCAGGGCGATGAGATCGAAATCCGGCCCGGAGGGGGCCACGGCGATGTCGGCGAATTCGACTCGATGATGATCGCCGCCGGCTCGTAGCGTCCGTTTGTGTCGGGCTCGCTCGATGAGGATCCGCCGCATTGCCTCAGCCGCCGCGGCGAAAAAGTGCCCCCGGCTGTTCCAAAGCTGAGGATGTTTGTCGCCCACGAGACGCAAATAGGCTTCGTGCACCAGCGCGGTCGCCTCAAGCGTCTGGCCGGGCGACTCCTGCGCCATCTTCTGTGCGGCAAGCCTCCGCAACTCATCGTAGAGTAGCGGCAGAAGTTGTTCTGCCGCCTGCGGATCACCTTGCTGAATGGCCGACAGGCTGTCCTCAATTGCGTTCATTGGCGGTCCACCTACAAGCTGGGGGTTCCAGTCGATCCAATCTAAATGATAGAATCGCGGAAATCAAACCTGACCACCAAAAATGCATGCTGATCGACCCGAAGAAACTGCTGTCGACCGCCGCGGTTTCGAGCCGGTGGAATCTCAGAGGAGGATATCGTTACCGCTGGTCGTGGCTTTATTGCCCTTCACAGTACTGTTCATGAAAATCAGGACGGTGGTGGAATCCCCATAGATCCCACCACCCTGGCCCAGCACGGTGCCGTCGGCGCGGTTGCCGTTGACCGTGGAATTCTTCATGTCCACCGTGGTCTGGTAGGCGTGGATCCCGCCACCCTGGGCCGTCGCGCCATTCGCCTGGTTGCCGTTGACCGTGGAATTCCGCATGTCCACCGTAGTCTGGTAGGCATAGATCCCGCCACCCTGGGCCAGGATGGTGCCGTCGGCCTCGTTGGCGTTGACGGCGACATTCTGCATGTCCACCGTACACTCGTAGGCATAGATCCCACCACCCTGGGCCGTCGAGCCGGTCGCCTGGTTGGCGTTGATCGTGCAGTTGGTCAGCGTCACAAGGGTGTTGGCGCTGTAGATCGCGCCGCCTTGGGCGATAGCAGAGGAGATGGCCTGGTTCTTGTTGACGGTGACGTTGGTCAGCGTCACGCTGCCGGAAGTCGTGGCGATGCCACCACCCTCAGACACCGCCTGGTTTTTGCCGATCGTGCAGTTCGAGGCGTTCAGCGCGCCGGAATTGTCCAGGCCGCCCCCTACGCCGGCCGAGTTGCCGCTTACGGTGCAGTTGGCGAGGGTTGTCGTGGCGCCGCCGTTGGTAAACACACCGCCCCCGTAGGCGGCGGAGTTACCGCTGACAGTGCAGTTGGTCAGCGTCATCGTGCTCGTGCCGCCAAATTGGGACATCCCGCCGCCGCCGTCGACAGAGGCCGAGTTGCCGCTGACGGTGCAGTTGGTGAGCGTCGCCGTGCATCGACTATAGACGCCTCCGCCGTTGACAGAGGCGGAGTTGCCGCTGACGGTGCAGCCGGCCAGCGTGAGAGTGCCCAGGTTGTACAGGCCAGCGCCCTTGACGGCACTGCCCCCGCTGACCGTCAGGCCCGAGAGGGACGCCGTTACACCCGCATCGACCTCGAACACCCGGCTGGCGTTGTCGCCGCTGACCGTCACGCCCGCCTTCGGGCCCTTGATCGTCTCCGCCCCGCTCGCGTCGCTCAGCTCGAGCTGGCCGAGGGTCAAGGTGATCTTCTTCGCCGTGGCGAAGACGGCCGGATCGAACGTGACGGTATGTCCAGGATAGGCGTTGGCGGCCAGGATCGCTTCGCGGAGGTTGGTCTTACCCGCGGTAAAACTGAGGTCGTCCGCGGTGGTGTTGACTACGAAAGTCGGGGCGACGGATGTAAAGACGTCGCCGGGGCTCGTGACGCCATACAGCGACGCCGTAATCACGCTCGTGCCCAGGGCATGCGCCATGGCCAGCCCCGCGCTATTGATCGTCGCCACCGCCGGCCGGGACGATGCCCAGGCGACCGACGTACTGGGTAATTCGTGAGCGCCACGGCGAAGACTTCCTGGACACCGCTCTCGAACTTCAGCAGGGCGATCGTCTCGCCGCGGCGCAGGTCCACCACGCAGACCCCGCACGTCCGCTCTTCGGCGGCCAGCCGCTCGGTGATGGGAATGCCGCTGAAGACGGCCGACTCGCGGACCTGTGAGAGGCCGACGAAAGCCAGGTTACCGGCGAAGTCGAGGCCGCGTGTGAACCCCGGCGTGGCGGCAACCGCCTCGTACCGGCCGGTTTGCAAGTCCACAAAGCCGAGCGTCCCCGAGCCCGAGTCGCAAACCCAGAGGCGGCCGGCGTACCAGCGCGGCGAATGCGGCATCGACAGTCCGCGGGCGATGATCTCCCCGGAGTCCACGTCCATGACGAGGCCGCCCCGCGCCTTGTTGGGCCGCCAGCCGGCCATCTCGTTCGATTCCCCCAGGGCGGTGACGTAGGCTGGCTTGCCGTCCGCCATCGCCAGGCCGTTGAGGTGACAGCGGTCCGATGGCTCCAGCTCCGTGACGAAGGGCGGCCGCCAGCGCGGCGAGAAGCTCGACTCGCGGTCGAGCGTGGCCAAGCAGGAAAAGCGAGTGTTGACGAACCAAAGCTCGCCGCCGGCGCCGTAGGCCATCTCGTGGATCAAGACGTTGCCGGTGACGTGGCTGGCACGCGGCAGGTAGCAGGCGTCGTGCCGGCCCGCGGGCTCCAGGCGGCGGGCGACATCGCGGACGTCGCGGAACTCCCAGACTTGGATGGTCGTGCCCACGGCAAGCCGCTCGCCGCCATCGGCAAGCGCAAGGCCCATCGGGGCCTTGAACGCGCGGTAGTGGGTGTTGAGACTTTCCCCCTCGTCGCGGACGATGACGAGCTTGCCGGCCTGGTAGGTGGTGACCAAGAGCGACGCGCCGAACTGGCGCAACAGCGCGGGGAAATTCGGCGTGTGGGCGGCTCGTAGCGGTCCGGGGTCAGCGCTGCCGTTAAGCAACGGGGTCGGGACTGAGTCGGCGGGGGTGATAAGCGTATTCATGGATCACCTCGTCAGCAGTTGCTGGATGCGGCCAAGCCTCCTCGACCTCCGCTACTAGTGGCGAAATCCTTGGTAACTTTCCGCCAAGAAAAAACCGAAATGGCCGAGTCGCAAACGGTTGCGAAGGGCATTCGAGCGGTGTCTAATACGGCGTGCCCATGAACGACGTCACGCAAATCCTGTCTGCGATCGAGCAGGGCGACCCGCGCGCCGCCGACCAGCTCTTTCCACTCGTGTACGACGCGCTGCGCCAACTCGCGGCCGCCAAGTTGGCGCACGAGGCGCCCGGCCAGACCTTGCAAGCGACCGCCCTGGTGCACGAAGTCTACCTGCGGCTGGTGGAAACGGAGGTGCAGCGCTGGAGTAGTCGCGGTCATTTCTTTGCCGCGGCCGCAGAGGCCATGCGCCGCATCCTGGTGGATCGGGCCCGGAAAAAACAGAGCGTCAAACACGGCGGCGGCCGGGTGCGAGAGCCGTTGGACGAAGCCAATGTCATGGCCCCCGAAGTGGGTGAAGATCTCGTGGCCCTGGACGAGGCCCTGGAGCGGCTTGCGGCTCGGGACGCGGAAGCGGCGGAGCTGGTCAAGCTGCGCTTTTTTGCCGGACTCACCTCCGCCCAGGCAGCCGAAGCCCTGGGCATCTCGCCCAGGACCGCGGACCGCGCCTGGACCTTTGCCCGCGTCTTTCTGCTCGCCGAGCTGAAAAAAAGCCTGGATTGACGAGCCGCAAGAAAATGGTCCGTTTTCTTGGCGAAAAGCCGTGGCAGATTTCGCCACTATCAAAGTGGGGCTAAAATGCCGAGCGAGGCGAACGCGCGTCCCCCAAAGCCGCCTTTCGCTCCGCGAAAGGAGCGCTACTTTCGCGGAGAGGCTGTGAATTTTTGATTTTTGAAACCTTTTGCCACCTGGCGCGTACTTATCTGTAGCCGATCCGTTTTTTCGGCCGCACG
>DATLQY010000560.1:0-21620 GCA_035534975.1 Pirellulales bacterium | reverse complement strand
TCGACGGGTCGGCCAATTACGACGGCAATGCCCATGCCGACTCCGCCGGCGCGCTGGGCGCCGACGGTGTGACGCCCGTCGCCGGCACGTTCCTCTTCACCTACGATGGCTCCTCCACAGCGCCGACCGAAGCGGGCAGCTACGCAGTGGTCGCGATTTTCATCAGTTCCGACGTGAATTACGCCAATGCCACGATCACCGGCACCATGACCATTAGCGCGGTGACTCCAACCGTTGGCGTCGATCCGAATCCATTCACTTTCGACGGAACGAGCCACGCCGCCCTTGTGACCGCCTTGGGCGTCGATCAAGTGACGCCGGTCGACGGTACACTTGATGTGACTTACGACGGCTCCGCGACGCCACCCGTTGATGCGGGCACCTATACCGTGGCGGCCACATTCACCAGCAACGATCCGAATTATCTCTCGACGAGCACCACGAGCTCGCTCACGATTCTGCCCGCCACTCCTTCGGTCGGGATCGGAAACGGCGGACAATGGGAATTCACGTACAATGGCACACCGCAGTCGATCGTTGGCAGCGCCGTCGGCATCGACGGATTGACGCCGATCAATGGCACATTCACCTACGTTTATTCCCAGTACTATTATCCGTACACCCAGCTCACGGGTGCGCCGGTCGGTGCGGGCGACTACAGTTTCACCGAATACTTCACGAGCCTCGACCCGAACTACTCCGATGGCTCGTTTAGTTTCGAACTTCTCATTTATCCCGCAGTGCCTACGGTCAACGTGAGCGGCGGGACTTTCACGTACAACGGTGCCGGTCAAACGGCCACGGTTACGGTCGTGGGCATCGACGGGGTGACGCCGGTCGTCGGCACGACGACGCTGACCTACAACGGTTCCGACTCGGCCCCGAGCCTGCCGGGTACTTACGCCGTTGACGCGGCATTCGCCAGCGGCGACCCGAATTACGCGAGCTGGTCCGGCTCGGCTACGTTAGTGATCAACAAGGCGACGCCTTCATTGAGCGGCCTCTCTTCACCGGTGGTCACCGTCGCTGCGACCGCGGTCACGGTGAGCGGTCACATCACGGCTGGTTCCGCGGCCCCAGGCGGGGATGATGTTGCGATCACACTCGACGGCGTGACCCAACCGGCCACGGTTAGATCGAGCGGCAGTTTCAGCGCGACCTTCAATATCCAGGGGCTGGCGACTGGAACGTACCCCATCAGCTTCCAGTTCCTCGGCGACGCCACACGTTTCAATGCGGCCGCCGCCGCCAGCAGCACGCTCACCGTGCAAGCGGCTCCCACCATCCTCACCAATCCGGCCAGCCAAACCGTAGTCAGCGGTAGCAGCGTCACGTTCTCTGCTTCGGCTTCCGGCAACCCGGTGCCGACGGTCCAGTGGCAAGTGAGCACGAATGGCGGTAGTTACTTCAAAAACCTCTCCGGCGCCACCGGCACGTCCCTCACGCTTGCGAACATGACCTCCAGTCAAAACGGCTACCTCTATCGAGCCGTGTTCCACAACAGTGCCGGCTCCGCCACCACGGCGGCGGCAACGCTGACCGTTCAGTTTGCGCCTACGGTTACCAGGAACCCAACCAGCCAGGCGGCCCATGCGGGCCAGAATGCGACGCTGACCGCGGCCGCCACCGGCAACCCGGTTGTGAGTGTCCAATGGCAGGTGAGCACGAACGGCGGCACGTCGTATGGCAATATCACCGGCGCAAACAGCCCCACACTCGCGCTCACGGGCGTCGCGGGCAGCCAGAACGGCTACCGGTATCGCGCCGTGTTTACCAACAGCCTTGGCTCCGCGACGACCACAGCCGCGACGCTGACGGTCCTCTGACTTAAGCGAGTTTCGCCACGGATGAACACTGCTCAACACGGATGGGAGGGAGTCTCACACAAAGGCGCCTGGGCGCAAAGTAATCAAGACGACGATCTGTGTGATCGGTGCAATCTGTGGATCATCTTCCTCGTATTCCTGCCTCCGACTGGCCCCTCGCCAAGTCAGCGCGGGTTGGCGACGTGACGATCGCCGACGAAATCGCCCCGTTCAAGCCGCTCTTGCCCTCCTCCCGCCGGCGCGTCATGCTGGTGGCATGGCCAAGCCCCTCGCCAAGCTCGTTGCCCTGCCGACCCCCAAGCGGCGTTGGGCGCAGTTCTCGTTGCTGTCGTTGTTCCTGGTCGTGACCGTGTTGTGCGTGGGATTGAGCCTGGTAGTTACGCCGGCCGAGAGACAACGGCGGGCCGTGGCCGCCATTGAATCGCTCGGCGGATCGGTCGAATACGAGGAACCCGATCAGGAAGCGAGCGAGGCGTTCCCCAGGCCATTCCTGCGACGCTGGCTGCCGCAGGACTATTTTGATGAGGTTCGAGAGGTTCACTTCACCAGGGCTCCCGTTACGGATGATGGGCTGGAACACCTGCGAGGGCTGACGGGGCTGCAAGTGCTTTTTCTCGGTGGAGCTCACGTCACGGACTCCGGCCTAACCCACTTGCAAAGGCTGACCGGACTGGAAGCGCTTTGGCTCAACGGCACTCAAGTCACGGACGCTGGGCTGGCGCACCTGCAAGGGCTGACGAAACTGAAATCGCTTGATTTCAGCAGCACCCAAGTCACGGACGCTGGGCTGGTCAACCTGCAAAGGCTGTCAAGGCTGGAATGGCTTGATCTGACGGACACCCAAGTCACGAATGCCGGCCGGGCGGAGCTCCAGCAGGCGTTGCCTAATTGTCGGATCAATGGGCCGTGACACGTCGGCCGCGTTGTGTCCCTTGATTCGATACAATGCTGTAAGGGCACGGGCTACCTTGCACTGACGGGACGCTATTACCCACAGAAGTCGTCGAATCCGCCGCCACGGCCGACCGACGATCCGACGTATGGCGCTCTGCTGCAACGACTCCGACCGATCGGTCGCTTCCCTTACGAAGCCGTGCATCTGAATGGACCGCTGCTGATACCTGGGGAGATCGGCCCCGGTCAAGACGGCGGGTTCTTGGGGCGACACTATGAGCTGTTGGTGCTGGGCAATGTGAACTCGACGTCCGAGACGATCCCGGCGCTTGCGCCGCGGATCGAGTTGCCGTTGGCACGGCTGGAGGCCCGCGCGCGCTTGCGGGAGACGCTCGACCAAAACCCGAGCGAGCTGGAACCAGCAGGAGGCGAGCCCTTGCCCGCCGGCCACCGGCGCGGGATGCTGGGGGGCATGGCCAAGCCGCAGGCCAAGATCGTAAGCCGACAAACGAATAGCCGGCGGTGCGGGTAAGTCTGGATCACGCGTGGAAGCGAAACTCGACAACCAGACAATCGGAGGTGACGATAATCACCCGCGATCGTTCCGCCAATTTCACTTCCGGATCCAGGGGACGCACCAAGCCGTTTTCGACGACACCGGCCACCGCGAGTGGGCGCCGAATTCGTCGCCCGAGGAATGCCTCCACCGGCGATGAGACGGCATTGGGTTGGAGTTCATGGGGCGCTAATTGCGGCTCAGCGGCGATCCGGTCGTCAAGGGCGCGACGTTCCGGGCTCCGCTGGTCGGTCTCAGGGGTGGTCATCGGATGCCTCGGTCGGTAGTTGTAGCCCGCTCGTCAAGATGCCATCGTCTTACCCGGCGGAGTTTCACGTTGTACTCTGACCCCGCCACTATTCTCGCCGCTGGAGGTCTGGTACGCTAGCTTAGCCGGCTGGACGTAAACGAGCCAGGGCAACGCGGCCCCTGAATGGTGGGCACGTTTGCCGGCAAAAACCTCCAACCACGCAAAACTGAAATGCAATATGGTGGACCGTATCTGTCCGTTCGCGTCCCATTTCCCCGAACGTGACGAGTCAAGCTGCCTGGAGTCGCGGTGATGCAAAAGCCCTTGATCTTCATCTCCCATATCACGGAGGAAAAGGAAATCGCCTTGGCCTTAAAGCGTCTCGTCGAGTCGACGTTCCTGAACATGATCGACGTATTCGTCTCGTCCGACCCGACGAGCATCAAAATGGGACGAAAGTGGCTCAACGAGGTCACCGCGGCCTTGAAAACCTGCGCCGTCGAGATCATTCTTGCTAGCCTCGAATCCGTCAAACGGCCGTGGGTCAATTTCGAAGGTGGCAGTGGCTGGATTCGCGATATCCCTGTCATTCCGCTTTGTCATTCGGCAATGATCCCATCGAAGTTGCCCGCGCCACTTGGCTCGCTCCAGGCCGCCACGGCAACCGAAGAGTCCGAGCTCAAGCTCATCTTCCCAGTCCTCGCGGACGCGGTTGGTTGCACACTCCCGACCATCGACTTCTCGGGTCTGATCGCGACGGTCAAGGAGTTTGAAAGCGTTTCCCTGCAGGTGAAGAGCTTGACCGAATGGGCGCCCGTCGCGACAACGGCCGGTCTTGCAGCGCACGAGCTTGCCACATTGGTTGAAATCGCCGAGCAGACATTCGCACCGGACGATTCGGTTGCGATCTACAGCCTACGACGCGAACTCGAAGAGGCAGGTTATCGGGGAATCGCGGTCACACTGGCGCTCAAGATGCTTGAGAGAAAGGACCTGCTGACGATCGCGGTCGAAGAAGACTCGTACAATCGGGATCAGCATTCGGCGGTTCGAATAACCGACGAAGGCTGGCGCTGGCTTCAGTCAAACCAACACGAACTGCTCTTGAGAAAGCCCGTGGAAACATCCGCGTTCTCCGATGAGCCCGCCGCGGAAAAGGAGGTCCAGCGGCAAGAAACCGAAGCGAACATCCCTTTTTAAGCCTTCCATCTGCGGAGGATTCACCGCGGGCGGCGGCGGGGATCGCGCAAGTGGCGTCCCCGATGGCTCACCCACTGGTTTGCCGCTTTCTGCGTGGACCGCGCCGGCGAATTGGAAGCGGTGCGATATAAACGAACGGTTGTTCGTAGTGCAATGGCCCAGTAGACTGTCTGGGGTGGGACGCAGCACCTAATTCACCCCGGGAGACGCGGATGGCAATTTCGTCGACAAGCAGGGCAGTTCAACTCGTCGACGGGCACGCCAATCCCCCGATGCCGGTATCGGCGAGTGTTATTCGTGACTTTCCTTCGAGGCGTTTGGCGGAGATTGAAACGGCATGGGGGCCCGGCCGAGAGCAAGCAGCGAGGCTGCTCGCCCAATCGGGTGGGAGTGCGGAACATGGGCATTGGGATTGGCGACTCAAAGCCAGGTCAACCAATTCCGGGCGGCATCGCCTGGTGGCAGTTGAGTGCCGAGGCGAGGTTCAGGGCTTAATGGCTTTGCTGACCGCATCGCGCTCGGCGCGCCTCAGCCCTCGCACCCGAAAGGTCCTGTACGTCGATTACTTGGAAACCGCCCCGTGGAACTTGAAGCTGGCTTCCGCCAAGCCAAAATTCCTTGGCGTTGGCACGGTCTTGATCGCGGAGGCCGTGAGGCTCAGTTTGGAAGCGGGTTGGCAAGGTCGAATCGGACTCCACTCACTGCCGCAGGCGGAGCGGTTTTACGAAGCGCACTGTAAAATGAGGCGAATTGGCCTCGATGCGAAGTATTACAATCTCGCATATTTCGAGTATACTAAAGAGCAAGCCGCCAAATGGCTTGCGGAGGTCGAGATATCGCCATGACAATCGGATCAACTAAACGGTTTTTGCGGGCGGCGGTCGCCGAGGATGGACAACCGGTTTCGGCCGGTGGGCCACCGCTCCGAGGTCGAGCCACTGTTTCAGGCCCGGCGCCGGCAGGGTACTCCAAGGCCGACGCCATCCGCGACGTTGCCAATTCAATGGGGATGCCAGTTCGGCCGAAGGATGTGCGAGCCGAGCTTGCCGCGCGGGGAATGGTGGCTTCGCCCGGACAAATTAGCGACGTGTTGGCGAGCATGGGCATGAAGCGGAAGGGCCGACGGCGCCGAAAGCGCTCAGCCGCCAGTGCCGCAACTGTCGTTGCAAGGAGTTCGATGTCGATCAGCATTGATGACCTTGTGGCTGCCAAGAAGCTGGTCGGCCAAGTCGGCGGAATCGAGAAGGTCAAGGAGGCGCTGGCGGCGCTGGCAAAGTTGGGCTAGTTCCCGCCGAATGCCTCAGGGACGTTCCGTGTTGCCAGTTCACGATGGACTGGCCCTGAGTTTCCATCGGGTCGCCGATTTGGCAACCTCTCTTGCTACCCCAAAGCGGTTTCGCTGGCGATCCACGGCCGGCCGAACCCGATGCGGGTGAGTTGTTCCTGGTCCGCCACGGCAATCTCGGCGGCCGGCGCTGTCCAGGCCACGATCGAGGGATGATGGGCCAATCGCGGGCAGACCTCGTGGGCCCAGGCCAGGGGCATGAACTGTACTACCGGGCATCCCGCGGCGTCGAATTGGCCGTATGACGTGTCAGGGAGAATCTCGCGCAACCCGACGACGGCGCCAAAGGGTAGGCCCAGTGATGCAAGCCATTCCCGAAGGCGCCGCTCGTCAATTTCCCTCGCCGGCGGATCAAGAACTCTTACCGGCCATACCACTCGCGTGTCACCCAGCACCAGGCACCCCATAGCAGGCTCCCAAATGATGCGCGGGTTGGCCGTGCTGCGGACGGTCTGCCACGCCGAGGCACCGCCGACCACGAGCTTGATTTCCACCGGCAGCGATCGTTGATTTCCGGAATTCACCGGCCAGCGAGGCAACTCGGGAACCAGGTCAGCCAACTCGAACCGCTCATCGACGCGGAACTCGCCGTAGATCAATTCCCGCTCGCAGCCGCCGACGACCACGGCCGCCGACGGCCACGTCGTTTCGCCGCCGATCCGGCCGGAAACGTGCAACCGCCCAGCGCCTGGTTCCGCTTCGGCCCAGACCGCCAATTCGCTGATGAACAGAGACGAACGGACTTCCAGCCGCACCTCGCCAAGCGGGCCGCCAGGCTTGAGCTCACGACCAGGCCGCCAAAGACCGGATCGGCCAGGTTCCATGTCCTGCAGTTCGACCTCCAAGGTCAGCTCGTTGCGAGATTCGACCCACTCGGTGACGTCGAAATCGGCGAGCAATGCGTAGCCATGGACATCGCCCAATCGCCGGCCGTTCAATGCCACGCTTGCCCGTGCGTCGGCCCCTTCGACCACGAGCCAGACACGTTCGTGCGAATCGAGCCCGCTGGGACGATTGAAACGTCGGCGGTAGCGCACCCGTCCGCGGAAATCGCGGCCCAGTATATCACCCCAATCGCCCGGAAGCGTCGTCCTTCCCGCCGGCGCGATGTCACCTGTGAGGTCGCGCCCCTGCACTCGACCGCCCGGCGACGGGAGCGACAGAATCTCATAGTCCCAAGGGCCGCGGAGGCGAATGGCATGGGGATAGGTGGGCATGGTGCGGAGGAAGGAGGAAGGATGGCGCGGAAGGGGATTCAGGGATCAGGGATCGGGGTACTGGGATCGGGGTTCAGGGATCGGGGTACTGGGTTCGGGGGCCAAGGGAAGCGCCGCACCCATGTGGCCGCGGAGCGGCCGAAGAGCCGTTCGGGGCACCTGCGCAGCGGGTCGGCAGAGCGTGGGAACGAGGGATGGTTGACCACGAGACTCTGCAGCCACCGTGATTGTCTCATGGTTGACCCACTACGGAATTACCGGCTGTACTCTGGCGCCGTCGATGAGGTTGGTTTCGGGGGCGAGGATCACGACGGCGTTCTCCTCCAAACCTTTGATCACCTCGGCCTGCTCGTCGTTGAGCAGACCGATTTCCAGCGACCGCAGCTTCGCGACGCCCTCTTCGACGACGAACGCCTGCCAATCGCCTCTGGGTCCGCGGAACAGCGCGGATCGCGGCACGGCCAGCGCCCTGGGCTTGTCGTCGGTGATGATCCGTGCCCGCACGCGATAGCCGATCCCCAATTCGCGTTCGGCCCGCAACCGCGCCAGTGGCTCCGGTTCGAAACGCACGATGACCCAAACCCGCTGCTGTTCGACGCCCAGCGAGCTGGTCTTGGTGAAGCCGGCCGGATAGACGCGGCTTACCACGCCGCTGATGAACCCCTGGCCGATTGCCGGGCCGTAGATCTCGACGGGTTGGCCGGGCTTGACGCGGACCACGTCCTGGCTGAGCACGTCGATTTCGACCTCAAGTTCTTCCCGCCGGCCGATCGACAACAATACCGTGCCCGCCGCCACCGTTCGCTCGTTGGTTTCGAAACGTTCGAGCACCACGCCATCGATGGGGCTTTTCATCTCGCCACGGTCACGGTCGCGCTTGGCCTGCTGAAGCTTGATCTGGGCCTGGGTCCGTTCCTCGACGAGCACGTCGTGCTGGAGCCGCTTGCGGGTGATGTACTGTTCGACGATGGTCGGCAGCAAGGCCGTCGCCGTGTGCATGCTCTTGAGGGCTCGGAGCACCAGCAGGTCGGTTTCGTAGTCGACGTCGGCGTCGACCTTGTTGAATTCGGCCTGGTTGAGGTTTTCCTCGCTCATCCCGCCGCGTTCGCGCAGCGTGCGGGCGCGGTGCAACGATTTCTCGGCGAAGTCGCGTTTGGCTTCGGCCGACTTGACCCGCTCGGCCGCCGCTTCGACCGTGCTGTCCATCGATTCGACGTATTTTTGCGATTGCAAGAGCGCCGTCGATTCGACCGTCACGTCGTCGTTCTCGACGATCGAGGCCTGCAAGCGCTTGACGGCCGCATCGGCCTCGTCGACGTCGAGCTTGAGATCGGCCGGCACGACGCGCGCGACGACCTGCCCGGCCTCGACGCGGTCGCCCTCGACCCATTCGATCGGCTCGACCCGTCCGGCGAAGGGCATCGTCACCAGGTGCGTCTTGGGCAGCCGGGTGCGCCCTTCCTCGTCGACGAACTCGCGAATCGCCTCGAAGCGTGCCCGAGCCGCCTCGACCGGCGGGCCAGGTGCCAGCCACGAATACGCCGCGGCCGTCACGATAAGGCAGGCAATGACGAGACCGGTAATCATCCAGGTTCGCATGGTGGTGAGGAGTGAGGGGTGAGGGGTGGGGTTCAGGGTTCAGGGTTCAGGGTTCAGGGTTCAGGGTTCAGGATCCGGGGCCGCGGAGCGGCCGAAGAAGCATTCCCACGCGGAGCGTGGGAACGAGAGGCACGCGGAGCGTGGGAACGAATGGCTTTGTTCTTCATTCTTTCGTCTTCAGCGCTTCCAACCAATCCATCGTCCCGATGGCCGACTGCACGATGGCCTGGGCCAGCAGGGCGAACAGGGTCCCGACCACGATGGTCCAGAGGCAAATCCAAGTGGGATCGACCACCGGGATGCGGAACATCTCGGTGTCGTAGGCGATGGTAATGCCAACGTTCAGCAGGTAGCCCAGCGGCAGCCCCAAAAGCGTGCCGGCCGAGTTGATCAGCAGACTCTCGCGCAGGAACAGGCCGCCCACCTGCCATTGGGTATAACCCAACGCACGTAAGGTCGCCACCTCGCGCTGCCTTTCGGCGAGGCCGACCAGCGACGAGTTGAGAACGCTGCCGAAGAAGATCACGCCGGCGAACATGACCAACAGACCGATGAACACACGCTGGTTTTTGACCAAAGTGTTCATCAGGTTGGCCACGGTGTCGCCGCGGGCGGTGACCGACTGCAAGGCGGGCAAACGCTTCAGCTCGCGGTTGAGTTGGCCGCGCGCCATGCGCGTGGGGGCGACAGCCAATTGCACGCCGGTGATCGCCAATTCCTCGTGGACCAGGGAGCTGAGAAACTCGATGTCGGCGTAGGCCGCCAGGCCCATGAAACTGTCGGCAATCTCGACGACCCTTGCCGTGCGCGGCTCGCGCTGGCCCTTGATCGGCTGCACCTCGACCAGGTCGCCCCGCCGGAGGTGCAGGATCGTGGCCAGTTTGCGTGTCAACGTCAAGCCCGCAGTGGAGATTCGAAGCCGACGGCCCGCCGCGTCGCGTGGCGTCGTCAGCCGGGAGTTCGGCGATAGCCCCGTAATGCCGCTCTTGCGCGTGTGAGGGCCATTGACGAACGTGCAAGGCACGTCGAGCACGGGCTCGGCATAATCGACGCCGGGCAAGCGCCGGGCTTCGTCCAAGGCGCCGCGGCCGCGCTCCTCCTTGAAACCCAGGTCGACGTCGCTGCGCTGAATCCGCTGGAACTGGAAGTCGATCATGTATTGCGTGGCGGCGACCAGCATCAAGGCGTTCGTCATGAGCGCCGCGCCCATCGCGGCGGCGAACATGCCTGCGATCGTGCGGAAGCGATGACGGAATACGTTGCGGAGCGTCATCCGCCAACCGAAGCTGAGCCGCCGCCAGAACCCCCTGATCCGTTCCAACCAGATCGCGCCGCCGCGCGCCGGCGGCTTGGGACGCATCGCCTCAGCCGGCGATAGTCTGAGCACCGCCCGCGCCCCGTGGACCGACCCGATGAGCGAGCAGACCAGGCTGATCGCAAGACCCTTGACCGCCGTGTCCGGATAGAAACGAGTTGCCAGCAGGGGGAACTCGAAGAACATGCGGTACAGCGCGGTCATCATGCCCGAGATCCAATAGCCCAGGGCGATCCCCAGCACTCCGCTCAAAAGCCCCACGCAAAGTCCGAATTTGAGGAAGTGGGCGAACACCTGCCGGTCGAGATAACCCAACGCCTTGAGCGTGCCGACGATAACCCGTTGTTGCTCCGCCAGCCGCGACATCAGCACGTTGAGCACCAGCGCGGCCACCGAAAGAAAGATTGCCGGGTTGATGACGCCGAATGCCTCCAGCCCCTGGATTTCGTTGCTCAGGAAACGGTTGGAAGGCTGGTCGCTCAATGGCACCGTGCTGAACACGCCGTAGGGGGCCAGCAGCAGTTCGGCGCGGCGCAGCACGTCGTCGGGACGCACGCCGGCCGCCAGACGGCCCAGCACCTCGTTGGTCGCGCCGGAGAAGTTGAATACGTCTTCGGCGAACGACTGCTTGAGGTAAAACACGCCCAGGTGCTCCGGGTCGGGAGTGATGGCGCCGGGACCGACGAGGTACGTGAACTCGCTGCTCACGGCGGTGCCGACGACGAACAGTTCTTGGCGACGGTTGTTCAGCAGCAAGTGAACCCACTGCCCGGGATGCAGCCCCTGTCGCCGCGCGAAGGCATCGTTGACGATCACCTCGTTGTCGCGGGTGTCGCTGAAGTAGCCCCCACGGCGCAGGACGATATCGTTGATCACCGGCACGCGCCGGTCGGGAAGCGAGAGCACGATGCCGTTCAAGGGTTCGGGCGCCCTTTCCAGATCGACCGTCGCCAGGAACCGCACGCGCGGCCGGATTTCGGTCACTCCCGGTAGTTGCGCCAGCGGGGCCAGTTCCGCCAACGGCACTTTCTTGACCTCGATGGCGAAGTCGGCCATGCGGCAATCGGAGTAGTAATTCCGCTTGGCGATCGTCAGGTTCCGGTAGGCGAACCCCAACGCCACGTAACAGGCCACGCCCACCGCCATGATGCTGGTGATCGCCAGAAGCAGGCCGCCGCTCGTGCGGAGCTCACGGACCAGCTTGCGGTCGAGCACTTTCACCAGACGATCTCCTCGGGCGCGAGCGGCGACGGGTTGACCGTCGTTTCGACCACTTCGCCGCTGCGGAGTCGCACGACGCGATCGGCGATGCCGGCGATGGCCCCATTGTGCGTGATGATCAGCACCGTCTTACCAAGCCGCTTTTGCACGTCGACTAACAGCCGCAGTACGAGCTTGCCGGTCGTAAAGTCGAGAGCTCCGGTCGGCTCATCGCAGAGCAACAGCGCGGGGTTCTTGGCCAAGGCACGCGCGATCGCCACCCGCTGCTGTTCGCCGCCGGAGAGCTGCGCGGGAAAATGGTCCGCCCGGTCGGTCAACCCTACCAGCGCCAGCGCCTCGTCGACATCGAGCGGGTCGCGACTGATCTCCGTCGAGACCAGCACGTTCTCGCGGGCGGTCAGGTTCGGGACCAGGTTATAGAATTGGAAAACGAATCCGACCGTGTCGCGGCGATAAAACGTCAATTCGCGCGGGCTCAGTTTGCCCAGGTCTTGGTCGCGGAACCAGAGATTGCCGGCCGTGGGCCTGTCGAGGCCGCCGACCAGGTTGAGAACCGTGCTCTTGCCCGACCCGCTGGGGCCGACCATCACCATCAGTTCCGCCTCGCGGATCTCCAACGATACGTCGGCGAGCGCATGGACGGCGACGTCGCCCATTTGAAACGTCTTGTCGACGTGTTCCAAGCGTAGCAGGCTCCGCCCGATGGTCGGGGAAAAGAGGCTCGCGGTCGACGGTTGTTGATCCATAGGGCGGAAAGAGCCGGGCGGCGGTACTTGCTCTATCATCAAATTAGGTCCCGTGGGGCAGGTTTCCAACCTGCCATGGCAATTTTGTGTTGTATGGCCCCTTGGAAACCTGCCCCACGAGGCAATATCTCGTTCCCATGCTCTGCCGAGCTGCTGCGCAGGTGCCCCGAACGGCTCCCCGGACGCTCTGCGTCCAGACAAGGTCAACACGGTATAAGCCACCGAACACAAAGTTTTGATTTCCATTCGCAAAGTATTTGACAACTCAAAAAAACATGTTAGCATGTCGAAAACCGGCAACAAGTGGGTCCAAACTCTCGAACCTCCCGAGGAAAGCGATGCGCAGGAACCGTAGATCCCAGGCCGGATTCACGCTCATCGAGCTACTGGTGGTCATCGCGATCATTGGCATCCTGGTCGGGTTGCTCCTGCCGGCCGTGCAAGCGGCGCGTGAATCGGGACGACGTACCCAATGCGTAAACAACCTGAAGCAAATTGGGCTGGGGATTCACAACTACGAGAGCCTGTACAGGGTTTTCCCTTCCGGGTACATCAGTTGTCCTGAGAATCCGATGATGGGGCCCGTGGATCCCGGATTCAACGATGCCGGACCAGGATGGAGTTGGTTGACTCTTCTACTTCCCGTGTTGGAGCAAAAACCGCTTTTCGACACGCTGAACATCAACGTGCCGTGCTACCACCCAGCCAACGCCGCTGCCGTGAAAACTGTGGTACCGCTGTTCCTCTGCCCTTCGGACGACTATGGCCAGAATTCCAACCCAGGGGCTCTCGTGAACTTGCCGGACGTCAATGGAAACACGCTGGCCGTCTTCGCCCGCGCTAACTATGTTCATAGCGTCGGTAGCAGCACATTTTGGTGTAGTTGGCCGGTGACCATTACGCCCAATGGGGCCATGTACCGCAACAGCGGGGTCCGCCCCGCCAACGTAACCGACGGGCTCAGCCAGACGGTCTTCGCGGGCGAGCGGTCGTCGAACATAGCCGACACGGTCTGGGCGGGGGTTGTACCGTTATCTGAGCACTACCAATACCCGCCCTTTCTGAGCATCGGAAGCGGCGGAATCAACCGGCCTTATGACGGCCCAGGAGCCTTTGTCGGCGCCCATGGCGGGCCCTGCCCTTATGAAGACCCGGTCGTCATTCACCCGCCCAATAGTGTGTATGGGCACAGCGATCAGATGCAATCCGCGCACACCGGCGGCGCCAACATCCTGATGGGTGACGGCTCCGTGCGGTTCTACAACGACGACAGCCGGCTTTCTCTCTGGGCCGCCTTGATTAGCCGCAACGGAAAGGAGGCGCTCACGAATGACAACTAGCTCCCGTTCCACGCCCCTTCTCAAATCGACCACCAGCCTCCAATTGACAAGGGGCACATTCAAGCGGCTTTACCGTCGTGTCGTTCTGGCGGCTGCTTGCTTGGGCGCCGCCGCTTGGATTACCACGCGCCTGGGTGCGTTGTCGGCCGACAATCCGCGCCGGACGCCCCGGCCGTCGCCGGCCCCAGCACCGGCCACTCTCGCCGCGCCGCCGGCAAACGGCGCGCATGCCAACCGAAAAGTGCATTTCGATCTGCTGGCAAAGCTGCTGGCCGACGACCGCCGTTGCACGACTTGCGGAGACAAGTGGTTGCGGGACCTTTCCAATCCCAAGGCGACGTTTCGGGTCGAGACACAAAGCCACCCGCTGCTCGACCATGCCGCCACCGAATTCACTCTTGACGACCACCGAGGGCAACCCTGGAGTTTGCAAGGGCAACTTGGTCGAGGCCCGGTCGTTCTGGTGTTCTACCTCGGCTATGCGTGCAGCGCCTGCGTTCACGACCTGTTCGAGTTGAACGCCGATCTTGAACTATTCCACAACCTCGGCGCCGAGGTGGTGGCCGTCAGCGCGGATGCGCCGAGTCTGACCCGATCGCGTTACGAGGATTACGGAGCGTTCAAGTTCCCTGTGCTCTCCGACCCTGCCCATCTGGTGGCGCTGTCGTACGCGACGTTCCGGCCTGCGAACGGTGCCGAGCCGGAAGAGGTACTTCACGGGGCATTCGTCATCGGACGCGACGGGCAAGTCCGCTGGGCGAGGTGTGGAGACACGCCGTTTCGTAACAACAAGACGTTGTTGTATGAAATTGCCCGTCTGGAGAACAAGCTCCCGCCCCAACCCACGCTGGGCGACCAAGACGAGGAGCCGGAAACACCATGAGAACGACGCGCATCGGGAATGTCCTACTGGCTCTGCTGGTTTCCGGCTGCCATGGTGCCCCGACTCAGGAGGACCGCGAAAACGCCCGCGTGCTTGAAGCCCTCCTGACGTCCATTACCCTCGTCAACCCGCGGTTGTTGGAGGACAACGCCGTGCGGGTCAAGACGCGTCATGACGAGGGCCATCTGACCGACGAGGAGTACCAATCGTTTGATGCGGTCATCACCAAGGCCCGAGGTGGCGACTGGGCGGGCGCCGAGACGGCCTGCTACGAGTTTCGCAAGAAGCGGTCGTTCGTGAAACCGGGCCAGTAGGTCGATATTCACGCTGTGAACATCGCTGCTCGTTGAGCCTGCGCTTGCGCGGCGCTAGTACCGGCTCGGCGCGCGGTACTTCTGGTCGACCGGCGGAAGCGGCTGCAATCGGGCTTCCAAAGCCTGTTTATCATCGCCAACCTCGACTTCCGCGAGACTTGGGACCGGTTGCTTGCCACGGTCACCCGTACCTTCGTCGCTGATTGCGACCACTTCGCCATCGTCCCCGTCGGCAGTCGGCTGAGTTGTCGCCGAGTCGTGGCGCGCGAATGTCGCAGCGTCCCGCCGCCGCGATCCTTTGATAGGGGGGAGCGGTTCGCATTCCGGCGCGGCCAGGCCCGCATCGGTCGGCGCCGGCTCGGCATCGATGACGACGGACTCACCCGCGGCGTCCGAGTCGGTGATCCCAACGGCTTCCTGGTCGTCAGGCGGCGGAGTGGCGGAGAGCGCTTCAACCCATTGCCGCGCCTCGGCGAACGATGGTTGTCGTCGAATCGCCGATTGAAAGTGTTCGAGCGCCGGCGGGTCGCGGTGCTCGGCGTGCAACAGGCAGCCTAGATTGTAGTGTGCCACGGTTTCGCCGTGGGCGTCGGTCAGTTGCGCCAAGGCCTCATCAACGCGATTGAGCTTGACCAACACCGTGGCAATGTTGTTGCGGTAAAGTGCCCGATCGGGCTGCAGCTCAACGGCCCGCTTCAAGGCGACGAGAGCGTCGTCGTTGCGGCCCTGGCGAAGGTAACACATTCCGAGATCGTTGAAGGCGTTCGCGTCATTCGCGTGGAATTTCGTAGCTTCGAGATAGTGCTCCGCCGCGCGGGCAAACTGGCCTTGCCGTTCGAAAACCCGCCCCAACCCCGCCAAAGCACCCGGATGGTGCGGTGTCATTTTCAGCGCTTTATGATAGGCCTCGCGGGCGCCTTCCAAATTGTTGGAGTTCTCGTCGACCTTGCCCAGATTGACGTAGAACTCGGCATCGGCCTTCTTGGCCTTGCTTTTGAGCCACGCGGCGTCGGTGGGCGGTGTGTCGGTCTTGATTTTGGGCTTGAAGGCGCCCGAAATCGACTGCGCGACCTTCGTATCGCCGATGGACGCGGCGAACTGCTTGATTGGACCGGGCCGCGAACCGATCATCGGCTGCCCATTATCAAAGCCGGGTCTTAAAGACGATGACGTGCAGCCGGCCGCCAGGCATGCGACGCTTGCCACGCAAATCCAGACCGACCGGCGAGACTTAGACACTGGGACCCTCCTTGAAAAATGCGCCAGTTCGGTAATCGACCGCGGCGGAGGTCGGACTGTAGTGAAAAGCTCGATCATGCGGACACGAACCCGCCGATGGATTCAGTGACCCCAAAATATATTCTTTTCGAGGGGGATACGGGGATGACGAGGGGATATGGGGATGTCGGCTTAGCGATCATCCCAATCCGAAAACCCTCTCGGCCGGCCTCTGGTGTGACACCGGAAGCCGACCAAGAGGGCTGTTTGAATCGTAGGCGAAGTACGAAGTACCCGCGATCGTTATCGACCACCGGCACTGCCGCCACCGCCGCCGCTGCCGCCGGACGAGCTACCGCTGCCGGTCGCCTGGGGCAGACGTGGATCAGGCGTGCTTTCGGCATAGCGGGTGCCAATGGTGTTGATGTAATCCGCCGACGACGTGCGGGGGCGAACGCGCGTTTCGGCAATTTTGGGCACTTCGCCGTTCTCGGAAATCTTCGAGGCGAATTCCGCGACCGATTGGTGACGGGCCGCGGTCAAGGCGGACTTGTTGGCTTGCAGCACGAACACCGTGCGATGATCAACGGGGTTCTCCGTCAGGATGTCGCGGACCCTCAATTCGCCCGCCTCGTTGAGCATTCCGGTCTCGGAGTCGAAGTGCTCATCGTGCATCGTATTCTGGATGCACCAGCCCTTGTTGACCTCAATGGCGTAGGGCGTTCTCACGGCAATCCGGTCGGCGATGACAAACGGCTGTGGCCAGCAGTTGTTGCGGCGGAAAACCTTCCTGAAGTATTGGGCCTCGGCCCCTTGAGGGCACCAGGCGGCGGCGAGTGTCAAAAGGATCCAGGAGAATCGGCGCATCCGTGCTGCCTCACGTTAAGGATGAGATGAAGGGTGGAGCTAAGGGGATTATCGGCGGAATGCTCGAGCGGAATTCGGCAAAAACGATCTGGGAAGGGGATGTGGGGATACGGAGGAGATGGGGGAACGGGAGAGCCCTACCCCCCCATCATTGGGAACATGTCGCGGACCATGGTGATGGCGGCGGGACCGACCAATACCACGAAGATGCCCGGGAAGATGAAGATGACCAACGGGAAGATCAGCTTGACGGCGGTCTTGGCGGCCTTTTCCTCAGCCAATTGCCGGCGGCGGGTCCGCATCGAGTCGCTTTGCACGCGCAGCGCCTGGGCGATGCTCGAACCGAACTTGTCGGCCTGTACCAGAATCGCCGCCAGGCTCCGCAGGTCGTCGACTCCGCTGCGCGTGCCCAGCTCGTGCAGCACCTCCGCCCGCTGCCGGCCGATTTGCAGTTGAAAGTTCGCAAGCGCGAATTCGTCGGAGATCACCCGGTAGGTCCTCTTCATTTCCTCCGACACTTTGCGCATCGCCTGGTCCAGCCCCAGTCCGGCCTCGACGCAGACCACCAACAGGTCGAGCGAGTCGGGCAGACCAAGGAAGATGTTTTCCTTGCGCTTGCTGGCGATGAACCAAAGCACGATGTCGGGCAAGTAGAACAACACGCCGGCGAAAGCGACGCCTTTCATCATCGAGCCTTTGTTGAATTCCGAAACGGCGGCGATCGTGACGCCGCTGGCGAACAATCCGACAAGCAGCCCGATCAACTTGAGCCCAAGAAAGACCGAGACGGCGTTTTCTCCACGGAAGCCGCCGACCACGAGCCGCGTTTTGAGCTTGCCCGCCTCTTTCGCGTTCTTAGGCGTCAACGGCTTGGCAAGCGGCGAGGCTTTGGCCAGCACTCGGCTCATGGCGTCGGCCTTTTTGACCACCGTCGTCGATTCCTCGAGCTTGCGGCGGCGGAGTGCGGGGTGCTTGATCTCGTCGAGGCGTTCGACCGCGCGCGATTTGCCGGCGGCCATGCGGTCGAGCGCCCACCAGGCCATCGCGGCGAACAAGCCAAAGACGGCGAAGGGGACGAGTTGCTCGAAATGGATCAGTTCGGTGGCGAGTACCATGGCGGTGTCAGACCTTGATGTTGATGATTTTGCGGATCGCCAAAGCTCCCAGGATCTGCATGACGGTGGCGCCGGCCAGCATCTGCCTGCCCATTTCATCGGTGAACAGCATCATGATGTAATCGGGGTTCAGCCGGTAAACGGCCAGGAACAGCACGGGAGGCAGGGCCAGGAGCACCACCCCCGACAACCGGCCTTCGCCGGTCAGGGCCTGTATTTGCCCCCAGATTTTGAACCTTTCGCGGACCAGGTGCCCGATCTTGTCGAGAATCTCGGCCAGATCGCCGCCCGTTTGCCGTTGCAGGATGACGGCGGTCGAGAAGAACCGCAGGTCGAGGTTGGGGACACGGTCGGCCAGCGAGATCAAAGCATCTTCCATCGGGATGCCGAGGTTCTGCTCCTCGAAGACGCGGCCGAATTCGACCGCGATCGGCGAGGCCATTTCCTGCTGCACCAGGTTGAAGCCGGCGGCCAGACTGTGTCCGGCGCGCAGGGCGCGGGAAATCAGCTCAAGCGCGTCGGGCAATTGGGCGGCGAAGGCCTTCAGCCGCCGTTTCTTGCGCCATATCAACCAAAACAACGGCAAGAACGCCATTGTGGTGCCCATCAAGGGCGCCAAGGCCACCTTGAATCCGGCATAGCCCCCTACCACGGTGCCGGCCACGAACAAGCCCGACGAAATGGCCAGGAATTTCGCCGGCGTGAGCGACGTGTCGGCCTGCTCGAAGAGCAGTTTCAATCGTCCAAATCGCTCGACGATCGCCTCGAACACGCCGGGCACGGCGTCCAGGGGCGTGTAAAGCACGCTCTGATGAACGAGCGCGCTCTTGGCGCCGGATCCGCCGGCGCCTGTAAGCACGTCGAGGCGGTCTTCGACCTTGTTGTTTTCGCCCCCCTTGAACATGACCGACAGGCCGCCCACCAAGGCCGCCACGCCGACGAACGCCGCGATCGAGATCAGGAGTGCGGGATCCATAAGATCAGTCCACCAACATGACTCGTTGCCGGAACGCGCTGGCCGGCAGCCGAACGCCAGCCGACTCCAGGCGGTCCATGAAGGTCGGCCGAATACCGGTCGCCTCGAATTTCCCGTAGGCGCGGCCCCGCTCGTCGATGCCGTCTTGCGCGTAATGGTAAATGTCTTGCATCACGATCGTGTCTTGCTCCATGCCGATGATCTCGGTAATGTGCGTGATCTTGCGTGGGCCGCCTTGCAGGCGCGTCGCCTGGATGATCAGGTCGACGCCGCTGGCGATCTGCTGCCGCATGGCTTTCAACGGCAGGTCGAAGCCCGCCATCGCGATCATGGTTTCGATGCGGGCCAGCGCGTCGCGGGGCGTGTTGGCGTGCAGGGTGGTCAGCGAGCCGTCGTGGCCCGTGTTCATGGCTTGCAGCATGTCGAGCGTCTCGGCACCACGGCACTCGCCGATGATGATCCGCTCGGGCCGCATGCGCAGGGCGTTCTTGACCAGGTCGGTGGCGGTGATGGCCCCCTTGCCCTCGATGTTGGGCGGACGGGTTTCCAATCGCACCACGTGGTCCTGCTGGAGCTGCAGTTCGGCCGCGTCCTCGATGGTCACGATGCGGTCGTGGTTCGAAATGAAGCTCGACAAGGTATTCAACAACGTCGTCTTGCCGGAGCCCGTGCCGCCGGAGATGATGATGTTCAAACGGGACTTGATCGCCCCCTCGAGCAGCATCACCATTTCGGGAGTGAACGCCTTGTAATTGAGCAGGTCCTCGAGTTTGAGCGGGTTCGAGCCGAAGCGGCGAATCGAGACCGCCGCCCCGTCGAGCGCCAAGGGGGGAATAATGGCATTGACGCGCGAACCGTCGGGCAAACGGGCATCGACCATCGGACAGACCTCGTCGACGCGCCGGCCGACTCGCGACACGATGCGATCGATGATCTGCATCAGGTGGCCGTTGTCGCGGAACTGGACGGTGGTCTTTTCCATCTTGCCCCGGCGCTCGACGTAGATGCTCTTCGGTCCGTTGATCAGGATGTCGCTGATCGACGAGTCCTTGAGCAACAACTCGAGCGGGCCCAGGCCGAAGGTTTCGTCGAGGACCTCGTCGACCAGCCGTTCGCGCTCGTTGCGGTTGAGCAGGGTGTCTTCGGCGTCGCAGAGGTGTTCCACGACCAGGCGGATTTCGCGCCTGAGCACGTCGCCGTCGAGGTCGCCGACCTTGGTCAGATCGAGCTTATCGACCAATTTGCCGTGGATGCGGCGTTTCAGTTCCTCGAATTCGGTCTCCGACGACTTCTCGCCGACACGGAGCGTGGTGGGCAGGGCTTTGGCCATGATTACTCGTCAAACACGGGTTTACAGTCACGCGCAGCCCGAGCGGCCGGGACGACGTCCGATGACTGAGAAAGCATAGCTTACGGAATTAGGGGACAGGGAACTGGGGACAGGGAACTGGGGACAGGGAACGGGGGACAGGGAACGGGGGACAGGGAACGGGGGACAGGAAGGAGACGGACGGCTTCGCCTTCTGTAACCTGTCCCCTTTAACCTGTCCCCTATTTGGCCGGCTTGGCCTTCACGGGCCAGAAGCTCAAAAGGCTCTTCTTGGCGCTCTTGCCGTCGTCGTCGTCCGAGGCCGCCTTGGGCGTTCCCGCGAGCGCCTCGCCCAGGTTGACGATCGCCTGCGTGATGGCGGCCTTGGGCGCCTGTTCGACCAGCGGCACGCCGTTGTTACGCACCTCGACCATCGTCCGATAGTCGTTTGGCAACTGCCAGAAAATTTCACGGCCGATCGTGTCTTGGGCTTTTTTCAGGCTGATGTTGCCCGTGTCCAGCCCCACGCGATTGACGACGATCTTGACTTTGTCGGCGACGCCCTTCATGTTGCCGAACGACATCATCAGGCGCACGACGTTGCGCAGGCAGGGGAGATCGAGCTGCGTCACCAGCAGGATGTGGTTTGCCGCCTGCAACGCCACCAGGTCGAGAGCGGTGTAACTCTTCGAGAGATCGAGCACCAGATGCGTGAACGTGGCCTTCAACAGCCCGAGCACGCGTTGCAGGTCGTCCGGCGTGATCAGGCCCATGTCTTCCATCTGGACGGGACGCGGCAACAGGAACAAGCCCGATGAGTGCTTGGTGAGCGATCGTTTCAGGAGTGTGAAATCGAGTCGGGTGACGTTCTGCGCCACGTCGACCAGCGTGTAGTCGGGGATCGTGTCGAGAAATACGTCGGCATCCCCCAAGCAGAGGTCGAGGTCAACCAGCGCCACGGTGTTCTTCGGGTCCTGCGCCAGGGCGCAGCCCAGGTTCACCGCCACGCTGGTGGTCCCCACGCCGCCGGTGGCGCCCGCCACGGCGATGACCGAGCTGCCGCGCGACTTGGTTTCGCCGCGGCCAAAACGGCGATCGCCAATGCGGTCCAGCGCGTCGAGCAGGTCCTGGATACGCAACGGCTGGTTGAGGAATTCCTTGGCCCCGGCCCGCATCGCGCGCAAGATCTGCTTGCCGTCGGTCGAGGCGCTGACCACCAGGATGCTGCATTCGGGCGAGGTCTCGCCAAGCCTGGCGACCAGGTCGAGCGACTTGTCGGTGTCGTGGTCCAAGGCGACGATACCCACGTCGGGGTGCGTCTGGGCGACGACGTCGGCGAAGAACTCATAGCGCGAGCACTCGGCTTCAAGCCAAACCCGGTCCATACCCAGGAGCATCGTTTTCAGGCCGTCGCGCGAGGAGTCGCTGG
>DATLQY010000559.1:0-4918 GCA_035534975.1 Pirellulales bacterium | reverse complement strand
GCCTTACGTCATCGTCCAGACTCCAATATTCCTCGACAAGCAGAAAACGAAAACAAAGCCGCCGATCGCGCCGGTTACTCGTGGTGGAGCGAAAGCGCCGACGGAACCCGGTCCAGCGCGAAGCGCAGCAAAGGATCGCCCCGGCTTGACGCGCCGCGAGGAATTCACGAATCGTCAGAAGGCCGATATCTTTGCGCGCGACCGAGCGATCTGCTGCTTTTCCGGGAAGAGCCTTTGGATTCTAGACTACGGCGCGGCGCCTTCCAGTGATAATTGGGTCGATCACATTGTCGCCGCGACGAAAGGCGGCAGAGCAGAACTCGAGAACGGGACTTGTGCGAGTTGGCTTTACAACTGGCTCAAACGGGATTCAGGTGGCGCGCCGTATCTATTCCGCAAGGGCCGACCCACTGATGATTTCTTCACGTTCCACGAGATTCTGCCTGACCATATCGCGAAGCACCTGCGGCGATTTGCGAGCTTGCACTATTCGGACTGGTTTTTCAATCGGGCGGTACATCGCGTCAAGGCCGCGGCGGCGGTAGCGACCGAGACACGCGTTGACGGCACGCCCTTCACGCGTGGCCCCGACTACTGCTGTCGAGCGGCCATGAAGTACCTGCTGGAATGGCGGCAGATCGTGGAGCGCGATCCGCCGGCGGACTTCGAGTCGCGGGGACTTCTCCCGCCCAATCCTTCCGCTGATCACGAGCTGTTGATCAAGCTTACTACCGTGACGGAGCTGAAGGAAGTTGTTCGCATCGCCTCGACGCTTGCCCCGTTCTCAGCCGCCAGTTGGCGCGCGATGGTAGACCTCTCATTCGTCGAAAACGCCTCACAGGCTTTCGACCTCGTGAAGCGGGTTGACGCGGACCGGTACGTTGTACCTCGTATCAAGCGTGCGGTTCGCCACAACGTTGAAGTGTTGTACGGGTAGGCATCATGGGATCATCCCCCAAGGGTTGTGTTGCACGAGGCACCGGTTGCCTGGGTGGGCTCGGCTTGATTCTCTTTTTGTTTTGTGGTGGTCTCTTTTTCTTCAGCAGACAGCCCAACGACGCGCGGCGGAAATCGCCTACAAGACCCCAGCGGAGGTAGATCGTATCCTTGGGAAACCGAGGGAGGTAATTCCAACCTCCTCCCCGCCGGAAGATGTTCCCGGTGAGTACCACGGTTACGGCGTCAAGAGACTTGGCGGGTCTTTCATCATTTCGGTGGTCTTCTATCGTGGCCGTGCGGTCAAAGTCAGCATCGATTCGATTGACCCTCCGGCAAGTACGTCTGAGGGAGCCCTGCGCCTCGTAGGTCTTTCCGAGCGCTCGCTCATCGAAATACCCGACGCCGGGAATCCCAACCCCGAGCGTGCCAAAAAGTGGACTGGGACGGTAGACGGCATCGATCTTACCAACATTCATGCGTTCAACAACGGACCATCCAAGTGGTGGTCTGTGAGCGTTTCGTTTTCGCGGTCATCGATGCCCACAAGCTCTCCAGGATCTCAAAGCAGTGAACCGGTTGCCCTCGCAGAGCCGCGTTTGGTTGTTCATTTCAAGAACGGCAAGTCCAAACCGATCGCGAACTATACGGAGGAAGACGATTCCTTCGTACTAATTGGCTTGACCGGCGGGCGCGGCCGGTATCCACGGTCGATGATCGACAAGATTGAGCGTTTAGACGGATCGGTACCAAAGAGCCAATTTCGGACGTGGACCGACGACAGCGGCAAATTCGAGATCGAAGCCGAACTTGTCGGCGTCGAGGACGGGATCGTGCAATTGAAAAAGAGCGACGGCAAAGTCAAAGCGGTCCCGCTCGACAAGCTAAGTGGCAATGACCGGCGGTTCATCGAGGAGCAACGTGGGGCGGCCCTCGACTTGAGCTCGGAGGAATCCGATCCGAGGCCATAGGGTTCGTCGACGCTGGCGAAACGTCACTCGGCGTCGAAGACGGCCGCGACGTCAACCGCGAAGCCGGCGAGCAAGATTGATTTCGCCTGTTCGCCACGACGGTGGCAACCCGCCTCGACATATTCATGCTCTTTGAGCGTCAGCACGCTGATTGTCTCGTTTTGCGGGTTGACGATCCAATACTCCGGCACACCGGCCTCGGCATATTCACCGCGTTTCTGGACGAGATCGCGCTCCGGTTTGTCATCGCTGACGACTTCCAAGGTCAGGTCGGCGCCCGTCCAAAAGCGGTTTTCACCGCGCGGATCGCTGGCCGAGCGCAGCAGCAATAGATCAGGTTCACGGAACCTATCAGGCCCGACTTGCAGCCGCAACGGCGAGAAACGAACCTTTCCGCCCTTGGGCTTGACGAACTGATGAAACACCAGCGTCAGGAACAGGAGAATCGCCTGGTGACGGTCGGTGGGCATGGGCAGTGGCTCCAGAACGCCATCGCTGAATTCGATCAGCCGGTTCCTGTGGTCCGTCAGGACGAGGTATTGCTCCAGGGTCCACGCTCCCTGCGGAGGCAGGATCTCCTCAAGCAGAAGCCTCCATTCGTCGCTGGCGATGGGCGGAGAATCCAATTCGGTCGACATGGCGGTGGCCGGTAATCAAGGTCAAGTGTCCCGCTTTTTTAGTATAGCGACACGAGAGTCGAAAGCCAGCAAGCCAAACGCTGACTACCTTGTTGGTGGGCCGTGAGACCCGCTGCGCGGGTGCCCCTCCCTAGGCGAGCTTGTCCCACCCTACGGCTGCAATCCGCGCTTCTACAGGTCATAACATCCCTCGTCTTGACAACCATTGTCCCAACGATTATCAACGAGGAGATGAAGGCCGCGCCCACGAAAAGCCCAAGAACGCCCGCCGCGTCGCCTCGGCGCGGCTTCGACTCCCTGGAACAAGAGGCGTTCTTGAATGTTTGGCGAACCTACGACCGCCTGCGGGCTTTCGAAGACGATCTGTTTAGCGCGCATGGCCTGACGGCCCAACAATACAACGCCCTGCGGCTGCTCAGGGCTGTACACCCCTCGACGCTCCCCACGCTGGTGGTCGCGGCCAGGCTCGTCTCACGGGCGCCCGATATAACCCGCTTGCTCGACAAACTCCAGGAGCGCGGCCTGGTCCAGCGCGAGCGCCTGGCCGGCAACCGCCGCGTGGTGGAGGTGGGCATCACCGCGGCGGGCTTGGCGCTCTTGAAGAAACTCGCCGGCCAGGTCCGCGAGTGCCATCAACGGCAGATGGGCCACTTGTCGCACTCGCAGTTGGGCGAGCTGATCGCACTTTTGGAAGCCGCTCGCCGGCCACACGAAGACCCCGGCGGAGCGTTTTGCCCGGAAGAGAGGACCGATTGATGGTACACGACGTTAAACTCCCCGACGAACACGAGACCGTGCCGGTGGTGGTGATCGGCGGCGGGCCGGCCGGCTCGACCGTGTCGACCTTGATCGCCCAGCAGGGGCACCGCGTGGCGCTGTTCGAGCGCGAAAAGTTCCCCCGCTTCCACATCGGCGAGTCGCTGATTCCCGAAACGTACTGGGTGCTCAAGCGGCTGAACATGCTCGACAAGATGAAGTCGAGTCCCTTTGTCCGGAAATTCAGCGTGCAGTTCGTCAATGCCAGCGGCAAGGAGTCGCAGCCGTTTTATTTCTGGGACAATAAGCCCCACGAGTGCTCGCAGACCTGGCAGGTGCTCCGAAGCGAGTTCGATCAGATGATGCTCGAAAATGCCCGCGAGCACGGAGTCGAGGCGCACGAGGGAGTGCGCGTGCTGGAAGTGATCTTCGACGGCGAGCGGGCGGTGGGCGTGCGCCTCGCGGACGAAAACGGCGGCGAGCGCGTCGTCCTCGCGCAGGTGGTGATCGACGCCAGCGGCCAGAGCGCTTTGATCGGCAGCCGCAAGAAGATCCTGGTCAAGGACCCGACGTTGAAGAAGGGCGCGGTCTGGACCTATTGGGAAGGCGCCCACCGCGACGCCGGCCGGGACGAAGGGGCGACGCTGGTGCTGCAAACCGAGGGGAAACAGGGCTGGTTCTGGTACATCCCCCTGCACCGCGACGTCGTCAGCGTGGGGATCGTCTCATCGTTCGAGTACCTGTTCAACGGCCGCGGCGACCACGAGACGATCTACAACGAGGAGCTCGACCGTTGTCCGGCGGTGAAACGGCGCGTATCGGTCGGCAAGCGCGTGGCGGGCTTTTACGCAACCAAGGACTACTCGTACCGTTCGCGGCAGGCCGCCGGCGACGGCTGGGTGCTCGTGGGAGACGCCTTCGGTTTCCTCGACCCGCTCTATTCGTCGGGCGTGCTGTTGGCGCTCAAGGGCGGACAACTGGCAGCCGACGCGGTGGCCGAGGGACTTGCCAAGGGCGATACGTCGGCGGCCCAATTGGGCAAGTGGCAGACCGAGTTCACCCAGGGGATGGACCGCATGCGGCGGCTGGTCTGCGAGTACTACGACGGCTTCAGCTTCGGTAAGTTCGTGAAGCGCTACCCGCACTTCAAAGGCACGATCACCGATCTCTTGATCGGGGATTTGTTCAAGGACAGCGTCGACCAGGTCTTCGGGCCGATGGACGCGATGCGGGCGCAGATGCAGTCGCGAAGTGCCGAGGGCGCCTAGCCCTCGCCAGGAGGATTTGCGATCGCACGCTGTAGCAGAATTTGCAAGTGCGCTTCGGCGCTTCGCGGCGGTCAATCGGCTATGCCTTCCCGTTGCGCAGCAACGAGAAGGCCAAAGAAAAAACGAGCGCAGCGAAGAAAACCGATCTCCGACATCCCCAAGCCAGTGAGCAAGCCGCGTAGCGGCGCTTCCACCAACCGCGCCACCCTTAGCCCCGGTGTTCGCTTGGACGAAGGTGCAAATCGGGGGATTCGGAGTCGGTTTTCGTCGCGGAGCGTTTTCGCGATTGCGAGAGATTCAAGACCCGATGTCGGGCCTGGACACAAACGGTGATTCGACAATCACTACG
>DATLQY010000558.1:0-14286 GCA_035534975.1 Pirellulales bacterium | reverse complement strand
TACATGACTGCGCTTGCCGCCTGCACGTTGGAGGTCTATTACCGCCACATGCCCCTCTACCGCCGTCCCGCGGCCGGGCACGACGATGTGAAGAAGCCTCGCGGCAAGCGGTAGGATTGCTTACTTTGCGCGTAGTGGGTTCGTACGGCGCGTCGTGGACGAGGCACCTTGATCGCGGCGGTCACCGTTGCGGAGCGGATTGGACCGCCCGGCCGTTCCTCGCATCGTGACGGTCGCCGCGCCGCGCCAGTCGGCCGCCGGCCGCACCGCTTCGCCGTCGTCCTCGCGCGCATCGGCCCAACGGACCGATGCGCGTGCCGCTTCGGTCCGTATTGTCTTGGGCGCCGCCGTTGCCATCGCCCCCCTTTTGGGCGGCGCCGGCTTCGATGGCGCCCGTCGTGCCATCTTGCCGCGACGATCCGCCGAATACCAACCGGCCTGATCCTCGCTCGGCGACGTCGTGGCGGGAGGCACTCTGGTCTGCGGTTCTGGGGACCAAGGTTCCGCGGCCTGTGGTTCCGGTTCCAGCGGTCGCGATTCCAGCGGTCGCGGTTCCAATGGCCGAGTGTCAAGACATCGTTTGGGCGGATCGGCCGTTTGCACTGCCGCTGGCGATGACGCGGGCAACGTCACCTCATCGAGTGATGGAGCGGAGCGGCGCGGCCGGCGATGTGCTGCTTCTCCCAATGCCCTTAAGGTTCGTTTTGCAAGCTCGTCGCTTGGCGGCGACTTCGGCTCGCCCGCCCTTAGATCGCACATGCAAACGGCCACGGCAGCGCCCCAAAGCGCGCCCCTTAGGATCCCCTGCGGCGACCGCCGACCAGGCTGAGACTTCATCGCTTTCCTCGTCGCCAGGTGGTTTTTCATTGAAACCGTCGCTACCATCGGCATTATCGGCCAAGTCGCCCTGAAACTTCGCAGTTTTTCATGTTGCGCCGCGGGCAATCCGGCGAGCGTGGTGCTAGCATTGCCTGATGTGGGAGGTTTTCCCCACTGACATCCCATAACGCCCGGAGATTCGCGTGGAACATGGCACCCCCTGGAGGCAGTGTTTCCAAAAGTGGCCCAAGGACGTGCCGCAGCGCGGGGTGTTGGTGACGAACTTCCAAGAGCAGATTGCCTTCGAGGCGTTCATGGCGAGCGATACGATGTTACTCGTCGAGCGCAAGGCCCCCGATACGGTGGGCGCCCGCAAGGTGCTTTTGCCCTACGACCACGTGCTGGCGGTCAAGTTCGTCGACGTGGTGCGTGGCAAGTCGTTTGAGGAGCTGGGGTTCGTGGGCAAACTCAAGGATTGATTTTTTCGCCGCCTCGCGACCCTTGGTACGTTTGGAATTCTAAGGTAAGCTGAACTAACGTGTTCATCGCCGCCCTTGGGGCGCGGTGGTCCTTGGAGAATTACAGCATGGCAAAATCAAAGGAGTCTTCCGTGTCGAGTGCAAGTGACAAGTCCGAAACGCAACCCGAAGCCGCGGCCCCCTCGGCCGAACCCACCCAACAGGCCGCTCGTCCCCAGCAGGTGAAGGTGGACGATTCGAAGATGATCGCGATGTACGCGAACTTCTGCCGTGTGACCGGCACGCCCGAAGAATTGATCATCGACTTTGGCCTCAACCCCCAGCCGTTCGGCGTGCCGACCGAGCCGGTGGCCGTCAACCAGCGGATCGTGACCAACTTCTACACCGCCAAGCGGATGCTGCACGCCTTGCAGCTTACGTTGCAGCGGCATGAAGCGGCCTTCGGCGTGCTCGAGACCGACGTTCAGAAGCGCGTCGTCCCCTCGCTGCGCGGCCAGGCCCGCTAAACGCGATCAAGACCAACCGGTACCACCCACAGCCGCCCTCGGGATTCGTCCCGGGGGCGATTGTATTCAATGACAGGCTCGTTTCGTGACCTAAAGTTGCGGTGGAGCCTCTCGATGACCGATCACTCGAATGCACATCGACATGCGTTGTTCGACGCGGTGTTCGCAGATGACGAACGGCGAGAATTCGCGCGCTTGCAACCGAAGCCGAATGTCAGCTCCGTCGAACTTCGGATCATCCACCGCGGGGCCGTGGTCGACGAATCGTCGGGCGGCATAGGGTTGATCGTCAGGAGCGATCAGGGACTGCAAGTGGGCCAGCCGGTCGAGGTCGGCTACGGAGGCTTTCCCATCCGCGCCGAGGTGCGGTACATCGAGGCCACCGCGGATGGTTGCTTTCGCGTCGGTTTGCGCTGGGTTGACCCGTTCATCATCCAATGGGCCGATCCGAACCTCCTCGAACGGCTCGAAGACGAAGCCGCTTCGGATATGAGCTAATTCCTCGCCTCGGCTTCGCCGACCCTTCATCGGCCTGCCGTCCCCTTCCGCTCCCGCAAGCTCAAGTTGAAGGCCGACTCACCGACGGCGAGACCATCCAACGTGGAGATCTCATTCCAAGCCCCGCGCAGGCTCCCTTACTTACCTGCATTCGTCCGTGTCGCCTCGCAGGCTGCCTTCGACAGCCTGCGAGGCGACACGCACACGGGGGTGAGGCCGCATTCGATCGAGAGGTCAACGTGAAACTCCAGGGGACAAGCCCCTGGCCTCTTACGAAGATCCCTTACGGGTTCCGTCCGAAGCAGAGCAGGCACATGTCGTCGCTCTGCGACCGCTGGCCGACGAACCGCTTGACGTCGGCAAGGAGGTGCTCGGCGAGTTGCCGGACGCTGCGCGCTTCGCCGCGGAGCTGCGTTTCAATTCGCTCCAGGCCGTAAAGCTCGTTGTCCTTGTTCATCGCTTCGCTGAAACCGTCGGTGAACAACGCCAGGCCCTCGCCGGGAGCCAGCTTGAGCGAGTAAGGCGTGTACTCGAAGCCGTCGCTGACACCCAGCGGGATGCCCGTCTCGTCGGCGCCCACCGGCTCGACCTGCCGATTGGCGTGTCGCAGGAAAGGGGCCATGTGCCCGGCGTTCACCAGCCGAACCTCGTGCGTCGACAGGTCGATCACGGCCAGGCACATCGTCACGAAGCGGTCTTCCCAACCGGAGCCGCAGAAGCCGTCATTGAGCCGGTTCATGGCCGCCGCCGGGTCCGGTTCGCTGACCAGGGTGAAACGCGTTTCCGCCGACAACTTGGCCATCAAGAGCGCCGCCGGCATCCCCTTGCCCGACACGTCGGCAACCACCAGGGCCAGCCGTCTGCCGGGCAACGGCACGTAGTCGAAGTAGTCGCCGCCCACCTGGTTGGCCGCTTCGTAGAAATTGAAGAACTCGTAACCCTCCACACTCGGCGGGGCGCTTGGCAAAAAGCCCTGCTGCACCTTGTGGGCCAGTTGCAGGTCGCGTTCAAGGGCTTGCCTCTTGAGCGCCGACTCGTGCAACTGGGCGTTTTCCACGGCGAACGCCGCCTGGCTGGCGACGCTGGCCAGCACGTCGAGGTCGTCCTGGTGGAAGGGCGAGCGCTGGTCGAGCGTGTCGATCTGGATCACGCCCAGCGCGTGCCCCTCGCTGTGGACCAGGGGGGCGCACATCATCGAGCGAATGCGAAAATCGGCGATGCTCTGGCTGCTGTCGAAGCGAGTGTCGCTGGCGGCGTCGGCCGAGAGGATCGCCTCCTTGAGGGTCATCGCCTGGTTGACGATCGTGCGGCTGGCGCGGATCGTGTCGTCCTGGCCCGGCCGGCGGTTCTTGGCCGCCTTGAGGACCAAGGGCGCGCCTTCGCGCTCCTGCAAGATCACGAAACCACGGTCGGCTTGGTTGAAGATCTTGAACAGACTGTCGAGGATCTTGGGCAACACGTCGTCGAGCGTCAGGGCCGAGCTCAGGTTGCGCGTGATCTCCAACATGGCGCGGAGCTTCAACTCGGGGTTGACAGTCACAGCGCGGGCGGTGCCGCTGCGGCTCGACTTGAGGTCGAGCGTCGACATGATCGTCGAGTTGCTCGACTTGGCGTCGCCGTCGTCCATGATCAGCGCGACCGAGGAGCCGGAACTCGAAGGGGGTTGCGGTTCCTTACCGCCGCCGGGCGGCGGCAGGCCGTGGTGGAACGAGAACAGCAGGTCGCAGATTTTCACCCGGTCGTTTTCCTGCAGCAGTTGCCGGCCGCGCACCAATTGGCCGTTGACGAACGTGCCGTTGCGGCTTTCGAGGTCCTCGACGAAGAATTCGTCGTTGACGATCACGATCTGCGCATGCTGGCGGCTGACCGCGCCGACGTCGAGCACGATATCGCAATCGGGATGGCGGCCCATGATCGCGCGCTGGCCCGCGAGCGGGTACTGCTGACCTTGATTCTGGCCATTGAGCGATTGCAACAGTGCCATGGGGATCCAGCGACTTTTTGGCGGGGCTTTGATTTTATTTGCCCTGCCAAGCCGGTGTCAAGCATACCCTCCTTACGGCTCGCCCAGTTCGTACAAACCCTGGTCCGAGGCCCTGAGCTTTCCCTGTTTGACCAGCTCTTCCCAGACCGCGCGTGGGAATTGGTTGGGCGGGGTAATGGCGACGATCCCCGACGTCCGCCCGCCGGTCATCTTTCCGCCTCCGAGTCCTGATTCCTCGTCGAGGCGAGTAAGCTTGAGCCGTTTCTTGAAGGCTTTCAAAGCGCGTTTGAGTTCCTCAGCCGTCGGCGCGCCCGAGGAAGGTGGTTGATCCGGCATGGACGACTCCCGCGATGACGTGGACAATCGTCCTAGCATAATCAAGCGGCCGGAGAATTACCAGGAAATCGGCCACGGAACAAGATACGAGCACCCGCCGCGGGCACCCGCGCAATGGTCATGGAGTATCCTGCCTTTCCGGTCGCAAGTAAATGAAACTCTTCCCCAGCCGCCCGCCGTAATTGCCGGCCGAGATCTTCACCAGGCCGGGCGTATCGACGGCGGCGCCAAGGGCGGCTCGCGTCGCGTCGACGATCGCCGCCAGGTCGTGGCCGTTGATGACGATCTCCATGATCGAGCCGACTCCATCGGGCACACGCGACAGGGCGCCGAGCTTCTCGCGAAGCGATGGGCAAAACTCGGCGTACGTGCTGGCGATCGCGAACGGGTAGCGGCTGCCGGCCTTCGAGCCGCTGGCGGCGATGCCGCCCGGGAAGGGGAGAACCACGCCGTGCGTCCGTGCCGCGGCGGCCGCGCCACGGCAGGCGGCCGCGAGCGCGGCGTCGGTGTCGCGGCCGAGGAACCACAGGTTGCCGCCCATCAGGCCGTCGCGAAAGCCGAAGCGGCGATCGATCGTGAACTCGCCGCTCAGGATCGGCACCACCCACACTCGCCGGCCAAACCGGACATCGCGGAACTGGTGCCCGTCGCCAAAAAAGGCGAGCTTGCGGCCCAGTTTGAAATAAGGCTCGGTGTCCAGAAGGTTGAAACAGGCCGCGGTCGGGCACGTGAGCACGTTCTGGCTGATGCGCACCAACAGCGAGCGTTCGAGAGCTTGCAAACGCTCCTTGAGAAACCGCGGCACGTGGAACTGCACGACGGCGCCGGGCCGGCCGTCGGGGGTCGAGAAACGCTCGTCAAGACCAGGACCGACGTAGTGGTCGAGCCCCGCCTCGCAATCGCAAAGTATGGAGCTCGAAGCGTTGCCGGTCGCCGCGGCGACGGCGCGATCGAGCCATTTCCGGTCGCGGGCCGTGATCAGCACCTCGGCGTAGACGCTACGAAACGCCTCAGCATAGGTATCGTCGATCTCGGCGGAGGGCATGGCTATGCTCGCCCTTTCCCCAAATAGATCTCCGCCTCCGTCACGATCTTGTCCATGAAGACATCATGGGCCGCGGTGGGGACCTCGGGGAAAAGCTGGCAATCGAACGCCAGCGCCACCAGCGGTGTTTCGACCCTTGCGCGCGCGAGCAGCTTGTCGTAGTAACCGAAACCATGCCCCATTCTCGCGCCCCGGCGATCGAAAGCCACGCCCGGCACCATGATCAGATCGAGCTGCTCCACGTCGATTCGCTTCGCCGGCCGCGAACGCAATTCGGCCTTCGGCTCGAGGATTTTGTACATGCCGATTTCGAGCTCATCCATGCTCTCCAACAAGAACAATTCCAGCTCCCCTTCGACGCAGTAGGGCACTGCGACCCGCCTCCCGCACCCCAACACGGTCGGGAGGAAGTGACGCGTGCGGACTTCGGTCCGGACGTCGACATAGAACATCACCGTGCCGGCGGCCGCGTACTCCGGCAAAGCCACGAACCGCTCGCAGATGACGCGGCTCACCTCATCCTTTTCGGGCTGATTCTTGCGATTGGCGTGTGCTTGATCGCGTATCTGCCGCTTCAGTGTGGGAAAATCGACGACCTGTTCTGGGGGCATGATCGACTCCTGGGTTGGATGCCATCGTACAAAACGGCGAGCTTTAGGCAACCGGAAACCCCAGGATGGCCCCTGGTAATAAGGCGTTTTTTTGACAAGCAAGCGTTAATCGGCGTGGCAGGATATGTTATACTGCACGCGGCCGAGAATACTTCCTCCACTATCGATCGACTGCCGATCGAACCCCGCCTGTGGTTGAGACCTTCCGATGCGAATGAACGGTTCCCGCGTCCTGATGCTCGTCGCCGCCGCCATCGCGGCCGGCGCCCGGGCCGCAACGTCCGCGGAGTTTCAGCGAGATGTGCAGCCGATTCTGGCTGAGCACTGCACGCTATGCCACGGCGTGGATGCGGCCAACCGCAAGAGCGGGCTGCGGCTCGACTTGCGGGAGATCGCGCTGAAAGGGGGCGACTCGGGCGCGGCGGCGATCGTTCCGGGTCAGCCGGAATCGAGCGAACTGATCCAACGGATCACGTCGGCCGATCGTGAAACCGTGATGCCGCCCCCCAGCCACAACAAGCCTCTCTCGGCCCAACAGATCGAGACGTTGCGGCAGTGGATCGAGGAGGGCGCCCAGTACGAATCGCATTGGGCGTTCACCGCGCCGAGCAAGGCCAGGTTGCCGGAAGTGGGTACCGAACACCCCCTTGACGCGTTCGTGGTATCGCGATTGAACGAACGAGGCCTGAAGCTTTCTCCGGCCGCCCCTTCGGCGGCGTTGTGCCGTCGATTGTACCTCGATCTGATTGGACTGCCGCCTTCGCCGCAAGAACTGGCGGCCTTCGACGAACGGGGGTTCGATGCCACGCTGGAGGTCCTCCTGGAGAGCGAGCGGTTCGGCGAAAAGTGGGCCCGGCACTGGCTCGACGTGGCGCGGTATTCCGACACGAATGGTTATGAGAAGGACATGCCGCGCGAACAGTGGATCTGGCGCGACTCGGTGGTCGATGCGATGAATCGCGATATGCCGTACGATCAATTCTTGATCGAGCAATTGGCGGGCGACCTGCTTCCCGGGGCGACCCAGCAGCAGGTCATCGCCACGGGCTTTCTGCGCAACAGCATGATCAACGAAGAAGGGGCCATCGTCCCCGAACAGTTCCGCATGGTGGAAATGTTCGATCGCATGGACTGCCTGGGCAAAGCCGTGCTCGGCTTGACCACGCAATGCGCCCAGTGCCATTCGCACAAATTCGATCCCCTGTCGCACGACGAATACTACGGTATGTTCGCGTTCCTGAACACGTCGTACGAAGCCCAGTCGTGGGTCTATACGCCGGAGCAGGAGCGGCAGATTGCCGAAATTCACAACAGTATTCGTGCCGCCGAAGACCGGCTGCGCGGCATGCGGCCCCAGTGGGAACAGGAATTGGCGAGCTGGGAACGGACCCTCATCGAGCAGCAACCTGCCTGGGAGCCGCTGATCGCGACCGAACTGGGGACGATCAGCGGTCTCAACCACCCGACGCAGGAAGCCTATCAGTCGATCTTGATGAAGGGGCATGTCAGCAGCGACGTGTTCATGATTTCGACCCCGGGGTTGGAAGGGGTGGCCGGGCTGCGCCTCGAAGCGCTCACCCATCGCGACTTGCCGCACAGTGGGCCGGGCCGCAGCCGCTTGGGCACGTGGGGCATGAATGAACTCGAAGCGTTCGTCAAGAAGCCAGACGGCAAAGATTGGGAAAAGCTGAAGCTCGTCAACGCCACCGCTGATTTCTCCCAACCGGAACAAAAGCAGGCCGACGGCAAAAAGGCAAGCGGCCCGGTCGCCCATCTGATCGACGGCACGGACGACACCACCTGGAACGCCGATCGGGGCGTCGGCCGCCGCAATCAGCCGTCCGTGGCGGTGGTGCAGTTCGAACAACCGCTGCACCTTCCTGAGGGAACTCAATTGAAATTGGTCTGGCGAATGACCGATATGCTGGGCTGCTGCCGGTTCAGCATCACCCGCCAGCCCGCACCCACGGCGCCGCCGGTCAGCCACGTGGCGATGCTGGCGTTGGGGATACCGGCCGCCGCGAGAACCGCCGAGCAGAATGCCGCCGTGTTCGCCGCCTGGCGGACGAGCGTCGCCGACGCCAAGCCGTTCAACGACGAAATCGCGGCCCTGTGGAACACGTTTCCGCAGGCGGCCACGTCGATCCTGCACATGGCCGAACAGGAACCGGGCCATCGCCGCGAGACCCATCTTCTGGACCGGGGCAACTGGGACCAGCCCCTGCAGGTCGTCGAGCCCCACACGCCGACCGCGTTCCATCCGTTTCCGGCGGACGCCCCCCGCAATCGCCTTGGGTTCGCACGCTGGCTGACCGACCGTCAATCGCCGCTGACGGCACGCGTCGCGGTCAACCGTGTCTGGCAATCGATTTTCGGCACGGGGCTGGTCGAGACGGCCGAAGATTTCGGCATGCGGGCGCCGGTCCCGGAGTATCGCGAGCTGCTCGACTGGCTGGCCGTCGATTTCATGGAGCAGGGCTGGAGCCAGAAGCGCTTGATCCGGAAGATCGTTACCAGCGCCGTCTACAAGCAAACGTCGCAGGCCTCGACGGAGCTGCTCCAGCGCGACCCTCGCAATGTCTGGCTGGCGAGGGGCCCGCGGTTCCGGGCCGATGCCGAGGTCGTACGGGACATCGCGCTCACCGTGTCGGGGCTGATGACGGACAAGCGGGGCGGTCCGAGCGTCATCCCACCGGTGCCGCAGAACGTGCTCGACTACAATTTCACCTACCCGGACTATTGGAAGGCGGCGCAAGGCCCCGAACGCTACCGGCGCTCGCTGTACGGCTTTCGCAAGCGCTCCATGCCCGACCCGGTGATGTCGAACTTTGACGCCCCCAACGGCGATTTGGCCTGCGCGCGGCGCACGCGGTCGAACACGTCGCTCGCCGCGCTCACCAGTTTGAACGAAACGATCTTCGTGGAAGCCGCCCGCGCTCTGGCGCTGCGCGTGCTGCGCGACGGGGGACAGGACGACGCGTGCCGGGCCGACCATGCGTTCGTGTTGTGCATGTCGCGACAGCCGACCGCCGCCGAGCGGGGCGTCATGCTCGACTTGCTGCAGTCGCGCCGGCAACGCCTGGCCGAGGGCTGGCTGAACCCGCGCGACATCGCCACGGGTGATCCAGCCCGACTCCCCGATCTGCCGGCGGGCACGAGCCCGCAAGACGCCGCCGCCTGGACGTTGGTCGCGCGCGTGCTTTTGAACCTCGACGAGACGATCTCCAAGAAATGAGTGCGAACATGAATATGACGCGAAAGCTGCAAACGGACCGTCAACTGCAACTGGATCGGGCGCAATTCCTCACCCGCCGCTGGTTCCTCCGCGATTGCGGTATCGGCCTGGCCGGTATCGCCGCCGGTTCGCTCCTGGCCGACGAAGGCCGCGCCAAGGCCCCGTCGCCCGACGACCCATTGGCGCCGCGGCCGCCGCACTACGCGGCGAAGGCGAAGCGGGTCATCTATATCTTCCAGGCCGGCGCCCCGAGCCATTTGGAGCTGTTCGACAACAAGCCCGAGCTGACCAGGCACGACGGCCAGTTTCCGCCGGCCGAGTTGCTGAAAGGTTATCGGGCTGCCTTCATCAATCCGAACTCCGCCTTGCTCGGCCCGAAGTTCAAATTCGCGCGGCACGGCGAGTGCGGCATGGAATTGAGCGAAGTCCTGCCGCACACTGCGAAGATCGTCGACGATCTGTGCCTGATTCGCACGATGCAGACGGAAGCCGTCAATCACGCTCCCGCGCAGATCATGATGAACTCTGGATCGCAGCAGTTCGGCCGTCCGAGCTTCGGCTCGTGGACGCTGTACGGACTGGGAAGCGAATCGGCCGACCTGCCGGGCTTCGTCGTGCTGACCAGCGCGAAGGGAACCAGTGGCGGCGCCAGCAACTACGGATGCGGCTTCTTGCCGACGATGTACGGCGGCACGCCGTTTCGCGGCGCCGGCGATCCAGTGCTGTACTTGTCGAACCCCGCCGGCATCGACCAGGAAACGCAGCGTGCCTCACTCGATGCTTTGAATCGGCTGAATGAGCAGGCGCTGCACACGGGCTCCGATCCGGAGATTACCGCGCGCATTCAAAGCTATGAAATGGCGTACCGCCTGCAGACGAGCGCCCCCGAGCTGATGGACCTCGGCCAGGAGACCAAGGCGACCCTCGACGGTTATGGTCTCAAATCGCCCACGGACGCCAGTTTTGCCCGCAACTGCCTGCTGGCACGGAGGCTCATCGAACGAGGCGTGCGCTTCGTCCAACTATTCCACGAAGCTTGGGACCAGCACGGCAACCTGACGGCGGGCGTCAAGCAGAACGCCCTCGACACCGATCAGGCCAGTGCCACGCTGGTGAGCGATCTCAAGCAGCGGGGGCTGCTCGAGGACACGCTGGTCATCTGGGGAGGCGAGTTCGGGCGGACGCCCATGGTGCAGGGGGGGAACGACGGTCGCGATCATCACAACCGCTGCTTCAGCCTGTGGCTGGCCGGCGGCGGGGTGAAGTCGGGGCACGTGCATGGCCAGACGGATGAGCTGGGCTTCAACGTGGCGGCCGAGCCGGTCCATGTCCACGACCTGCATGCCACGTTGCAACACCTGCTGGGTTTCGACCACACGCGGCTCACGTACCGCTTCCAGGGTCGCGACTACCGCCTGACCGACGTGCATGGGCGAATCGTGAATGAGATCCTGGCGTAACGCGGCCGATCCCAAAGCTACCGCTTTGGATCGTACACTTCGGCGCCCCGGCGATCCGAACAAAAGGTCAGCCCGCCGGCGACGGCCAACGCCGTGCTAGCGGCTGGCCAGCCGACGTCCCAATCGCGCCTCTGTTCTTCGAAATGTCGAAACAAGCTTCCACGTTTGACGGTGGAACGCGCCGTCCGGCGGAGTTTGGCATTGAAGCGGGTGATCGTTTTCTTATTCGTGTCATTCGTGTGATTCGTGGACAGACATAAGCGACGCCGCGGAGTACCTGCTGCGACGCGCCTTGGAAAAGGAGTCCGCCGTCGTTCACGGAGTAAATGGTCCACGAATCACACGAATCACACGAATGGGGACGGAGACGAGGAAATGGGTTTTTAACAGGCGTATGAATTCACTTTTTTGAAAGTGAGGACAATCTTGGAGTTGATTTACAAGGACGAGGCGTACGCGATCATCGGTGCTTGTTTCGAGGTCTACAACGAAGTGGGGTATGGTTTCGGCGAGCCGATCTACCAGGAGTGTCTCACATTGGAGCTGGCTCTCCGTGAGATTTCCTTCCGCGATCAAGATGAAATCAAGCTGACGTACAAAGCAAAACCACTGAAACAGAACTTCAAGCCGGATTTCATTTGTTACGACAAGATCATCCTGGAAATCAAGGCCGTTTCGGAGTTATGCGGGGAGCACCGCGCCCAGGTGCTCAATTATTTGAAAGCCACCGGCTTCCGCCTCGGCCTGCTCGTGAACTTCGGCAATCACCCCAAGTTGGAATACGAGCGGATCGCCCGTTGAGATCATCGATCCACGAACACGAGTTTTGCATTGAAGCGGGTGATTGTTTTCGTTTGGATTGCCGGGGTCGCGGCGACGTCGCCGCCATGCCAGGGCGGCTTTTCTTCGGATTTGAACTGCTAAGTTTACGATCAAGGCCACGCCCACGCGTCGATCGCGAAACAGGCGTTGGTTGGCGGACCCGCGCCATCATGGCGCCGCCCAACTCATCGGACGACCTTGAATGCCGATTTGGCAGTCCTCCTGTGAGCGGTTGCGTGAGTGTGGCCCGCCCGGGCGGACTTTCGCGTCGCGAATGGCGTTTTTGGGCCAAGCGCAGGTATAACCATGGGACGGTATAATCCGAAAAAAAAAGCGCTCGATTTCGGACGAAGCGCTCGGTTTTGATGCGCTTGCAGTATCATGCCATAGTGGCAGTCGATGTCGAATCGACGGCGAAAAGGACCAGGCGCTCGATCTACTCCCATGACACCGTCTGGAGGCCCCAGGACGGCAGGCCCCCGATCGCATCGCCGGCCGCCAAACCCATGGAACGGATTCGTTTGGCCAACTCACGCCGCGTCCGCAGGTTTTGCGAGGGGCCGCGCACACTCCGCCACAATTCCCGAGACTCGTGCATCAGCTCCCCGTAGCCGCGGGTGAACAGCCAGCAGGCGGCAAGCCAAGTCTCGCGGTTTGGCCAGGAATTGCACGTCTCGTTCATCGTCGGTCTCCGGTTGCTTGCCAGGGGAGGCGGCCATTCTACCGGCGGATGGGGCGGCCGGAAACTGCATCGACGTCACGGGCCGCCGGCGATCGGCCCCGCCGCCTTCGATGCGTCGGTCGATGTGACCGTCGCGCGCAAACGGGCAGTGGTCCGGGCAACCGGCGCCGTAAGTCGATGATTCTGTCGGCCCGGCCGATCGCTTAGGCCGAACGTTACGGTTCGCTTAACAATCGCCGTATATCTGAATCAATGCGAGAATCATTAATCCATCGCGGTTCGAAGGCGAACCTTTTCCAGAACTCAGCGCCGCAGGAGTCAATGACGATTCCGGGGTGGGACTGCCGCAGCGCGTGCAAAGCGCGGTGCACATCATCGAGGTCGAACAAAGGCACCGCTAACTCACGGCCATCGTCGATCTCCACACGACGCATCAAGTTCTCTTTGGTCACGATCTGGTTGCCCGGTGGGGCGAGGCCGAAGATGTGGACCGCCCTGAGAGGCTTCAACGCGACGAGCGCTACAAAACCCGCCGCCGTGGCGGCGTATTCATCGATTTCCAGCTCCTCCAACGAATCGGATGGCGCCAACTTCGCCAAACCGGCATCGCTGACCGAGTTATAGCCCAGATATCTGAGTTGGTTTGTCAAGTAGGTGGAACCGGGTTTGGTGGTAGAAACTGGATTATCTTGGAGCCGCTAGCGTGGAGTCGTTGGAGGTAGCGGTCTTCGTCATAGGGCTGGCGGGTTTTCCAGCATTGGAAGAGGACTCGCTGCCATTTGAACGCGAGCGCGCGGACGGTCTCTTGATAACGGTGGCCGCTGGCGTTTCGCATCGCGACGTAAGCTTTCGCCCAACGAGAGAATTTGATCGAGCAACGTGCGAATTCATGAAACGTTTGCCGTAGAAATTTTGGACAGCCCCACCGCATGTACGCGACCTTGGTCTTGCCGCTGGCCCTGGTGACAGGCGCGATGCCGCTTAGCTGTTGCATGTCCTGGGCACTTTGGAACTTGTCGCGGTCCGTGCCATAGGCCGCCGCTAGCCGCGGCGCCAGGGCTTTGCCTGCTCCCGGGAAGTGGTATCCGATGAACGCTGGTCCCATCACTCTGGGTGTATTGTCTTGAAGGGGCTCCAATGACAGATGAGCCCATCCGCCAGGTAGGTGCTCACGCACGTGGCGGCGAAGAGCAGCACGGGAATGAGAATCCGCCGGCGTGACGGCCCCGGCGAGCTGTTCTCCGCCAACAGGGGCGGCTCTGGCTCGACCTGGGCGCCTGATTCGGCCCTGTCGTGCTCGGTGAAATCCATGGCTGGTTCGATACTTGCGGAGTGCGTAGCAATCGATGCGTCACGCCGCAACATCCGTGCCAATGCCAGTGGCCGACGGCGATCTAACCGTTGATCACCGCAACGATGATGAGGAGGAGGCCGACCAAGAAATCTACGATCCAGGCGATCAATTCCACCAAACACCCCGAAAGTCCTGAATCGTTATCGGGCAGATTCTGTTGTTTGCTGGGGTCCATCTTGAGCACCGATCGGCCCATCCAGCAACATCGTGGACCTACCACGACGGCGGGTGGCGTATCGAGTTATTCGTATCGGCGGTCGATTCCTTGACGGGATAACGTCGCCGCTACGTCGTGGCGCCTCGTTGTGCCCGGCCCACCAGTTGCCCACACTCGCCATCAGCCGTAAGCTTAAGCCTGCCCCCAATCCAAACCGCCATGACCGAACCGCCCATCCGTGAACCCGAGGAGATCCGCCAGGGCTGCTACGTCTCTGCTTATCTGTCCGCCAAAGTCT
>DATLQY010000557.1:0-4510 GCA_035534975.1 Pirellulales bacterium | reverse complement strand
ACTAGCTAAACCATCCTTTTGATGAGAGGAGCGAGCCGCTATCCAAACGGGGGCTTGCTCCTCTTTTTCGTGCGCTCACCGGTCCCAAGGAAAGGGGCGGGGTTCTAGAATTATGCGCGCGGGCGGGCTCCGGGCGGGGTCTGGGCGGGCAAATAAACTGGGACTCCTACCGCCTCTTCCGGTCAGCTAAAATGAGACGTAGCAGCCCTGAAGGCGGCCAAGGTCGCTTGGCGTGAGATTAACTGGAAGAGCTGCTTGCTCGATGGGCTCAGAGAGTCGCGCGCCGAGAACAAGCCCGCCTTGCTCTGGATCTTCATCGATCGCCCCATCGACGACGCGCGCTGCTGAGTCTTCGCGGGGGCCGCCCGTGAGGCGGTCTTTTCCAATCCCGACGTCATTCGTCGCGTGAACGAGGATTTTGTGCCCGTGGCCCTCAAGGCCGGCCTGGTCAACAATCCGACCGACGACGATGAAGGCAGGCTCTATCGCGATATCGGCCGATCCAAGCCCGCCCCGCAAGGAATCTGCGTCGTCAACTCGGCCGGCAAAGTGCTCGACTGGGCGCTGATGTTCGACGACGACCAGAGCGTACTCGACTTTCTCGACCATACCTCGAATCGGTTCGCCAAGTACCCCGACGCCAGGCGGCCTTTCCCGGCCGAGCGCTACATGAAGTTTCCGAGCCAGAAGCTCGACGACAGCAAGGATAGCGGCTTCGTTCCGCCGACGGTCGAGCGCCACGCCGATGGAAATCTCTGTCCGGCGAAACCGCGAATCGCGCTGGGGACGATCGTCAGCCTGGTGTTTGGCCGGGCACTCGATTCCGAAGGCAGGCCTGTGGCCGACACGGCGAGTCAAGAACACTACATCGAGGATCGCTTTACTGTGCCGGTGACGATGCAGGAGGAATTGGCGGAGCAACTTGCAAACGCCGGCGACGCCCGCTTCCGGCTGGCCGATGACCTGGCGCGGCTGCTGGTGACCCATGCATTCCTGGGGCAATTGGATGTCAACCCGCTGGGTGCCATCGCCGGCGGTCCCGGCGCGGTCAACCAGCTCAACGAGTGCGAATTCTGGGCGCAAATTGCGGAGCCAAACCGCAACGGACTTGTCCTGCTGCGTATCGAGGGCAAGTCGGATACCGCGGGAATGTCGGGCGAGGGCCGGGGCGGCAACGGCCGGAGTGGTGACGGCCGACTGTGGCGGCACGACGTCAAGCTCACCTGGCGAGGCTTCATTGAGATGAAGCGCGACCGGATGGCCCGGCTTCTCGTCGTGGCCAGCGGCTCCGAAAGGCTGAAGTGGGGGAACCAATTCCAGCAATTGAAAGGCCAGGCCGACGTGACGCACTTGCCGGGCGGACACGCGATCGATCTCGACTGTGCCGTTCGCTACGGCGTGATCGGCGAGCCGGTCTCGGCTGAGGATGCGGTCGCCGCGGACGAAGCCGAGGTGACCAACAACGGCGTACCGGCCCCAGGCGATGCCCAGCGGCAACTGGCGGAGGTGCTTGGCGGCCAGTTCCTGGTCTTCCGCGACACGGTGCAGGTGGAACTCGATTTGTCAGACGATCAGAAGCGAAAACTGATGGAACACTTTGGCCAGCACGTTCAGGCGACGATGCAACTCTTCGAGAAAATCAAGGACCTGGGGCCCGAGGAGCGGGAAAAGGATCTGCAAGCATACCGCCGGAAGGCCGAAGAGAAGTTGTCGGCCCAACTGCGGAGCGTTCTGAACGTCGAGCAGCAAGCACGCATGTTTCAATTGCAGTTGCAACAGGGGGGCGTATTCGCCCTGCTGGGCCAGAACGAGGCTTTCCTGAAGTTGAAGATCACCGACGAACAACGGATGAAATTCATGCAAGTGATCCAGGCGATGCAGGAGAAGATGCAGACGGTGATGAAGGAATCGCAACCGGGCGCGATGCCCGACGAGATCGGCCCGAAGGTGATGAAGATCCGTGAGGAGCACGAAGGGAAGATCGAGGCGATCCTGACCTCGGACCAGAAAGCGCAATGGAAGGAATTGCTCGGCAAGCCGTTTGATTTCACTTCTCAGTAGCTGACACTCCGTGACGGAGATCGACTTGGGCCACCGCCCTGGCGGCGTCACGCGCCGAAGCCAGGATTCAGCGCGACCGCACGGCCGCCCTGTGCGGTTGCAGAGGCAACCGCTTCCCGTCACAGAGTGCCGGGTCTACTGCCGCCGATTTTCCGCATGTGGCCGCGATCGATACCAAACGGCTATTGAGTCTCGCTGGTGTGATCCGGCATGCGATAGTGCGTGTACTCGCCTGGCTTGAGGCGTGCGTTGGCCGGGTTGTCGGCGATATAACGTCGTATCCTCTCGAATTGATCCGAGCCACGGACCAGGTGGTCGAAGCTCTCCTTCTGCCAAAACTCGCCCTCCCCGCCCAAAGCGCGGTTGATTTGCGTCGCGGTATACTTCTTCCAGGAGTAGCACTGCTTCTTTAGCCTCGTGTCACCCCACAACTGCACGAGGGCATGAACGTGATTTGGCATCACGACGAAATCGCCCTTGCGATAACGCTCGCCGTCGAAATGACGTAGGCTCTTGGCTACGATTTCGCCCAATTCGCGCTGGCGCAGAACACATTTGCCATACCCGGAATCGAGGTGTTGGTGAAACTCGCGCGAAATCGTCTCGTGGAATTGCCGTTGAAAGCGCCATTCGAGTTCCGCTAGTCGATCGGACCAGTTTTCGTCGTGGAGATCGATGCCATGGCGCAGAAGCCCGTCGCGGCGTTTCTGGTGCCAGCGCTCGAAAACATCGGCCGGCATCGAGTCGGCCGTTCGGAACGTGATGAAATAAGTTTTTCCCGACTGCTCCCAATGCGGCAACCTTCCCTCGCTGATTGCGACGTCCGCCTCGCGGTCGAAGAACTCGAATGGCAACGACATGGCGGTCTCCGCTGGCTCGCACTGTGGCCCAAAGCGAAATGATATCCGAACGGCGGGCTGGTGGCTAATGATCGGGCGCCAGTAGCTCCGGCACTCCGTGACGGAGATGGCCGTTGCCATCGGCAACCGACCCAGCGGTATCGCAGATTCAGGGCAAGTTCCAGCGCGACACGCCCGGCGCCTCCCGCGATCGCGAAGGCGACGGCTCCCCGTCACGGAGTGCCGCGGCTACTGCTGGCGACACGTGCGGCCTCAAGCTAGGTCGCGCGACTCGCCCGGCGGCTGTAAATTGCCGGCGCTTCCTCGGCGTCAAGCGTTTCCTTCCGCCTGGTCGAATTCGAACGAAATCAGCCGGCCAGCCGGCTCGACGGCCACCCGCGCTGGCTCGCGATTGAAGGCCGTGCCCATGTCGATGGGAGAGAGGTCTGTCTCGGACCCGACCAGCAAGAACAAGAAGCGGTGGCCGCGCGCGTGGTGCAGTCGAAAAGCGGAAAAATGCTCACGCTGAAAGTCGGCCGTGTCCCACGAGTCGACGAGGACAAACGCATCCAGCGGCGCCAGCGATCGGCTGCGCGGGCCGACAAGCAAGCGCTCCCCGCGGTCGTGATAGGGCCGCGGGTCGTCCACGTGCGAAGCGATCCCGCATTGACCGTCCGGCGACAATCAGGTCAAAAACGGATTGACTATCGTCATTCCCTCGATGCGGGTGCCGTGTGCCATGTCTTCGCTATAAAGCGTCGTCACTTGGGCTCGGAGACAGCACGCGAGGAGCAGGGCATCCCAAAGCGACAACGAATGAGTCTGCATGAGAATGCTTGCTTGCGACCAATCGTCCGGAATCGGCAGGACGACGGAATGGGCCATGACTTGCATGGCTTCGAGCGCCTTCCAAGCATCCTCTGCACTGAATCCGGCAGGCCCGAGCTTACGACTGGCGGCGACGAATTCGCAACCGACTTGCCAGGGGAGCGACATAGGCCTGGCTGTGGCAATCAACGAGATTGCCGTCGATTGCTTGGCGGGATCGCGAGAATCGTGGCTATAAATCCAAATATTCGTGTCAATTGCGATCATGCAAGTCGTCGCGCGACGGATACGGGGCGGTCGAGCAAAACCGGGAGTTTTGCGCCAGTTGTATGAAGCGTTCGAGCGCCGCGGCTCTCCGCGCATCGTCGCCACGAGCCTCATGGATCTGAACGATGGCGTTGACGCGGTCCCCTTTTCGGCAAGGCAGATCGGTTAAGTGCAACTCTCCGTCCGTCTCGACGACGGCTTCAACTTTCACGGTACTCATCGCATCCAATCCAAGGAATTCATGCAGACTGCAGTTATTGCCACTGTTGGAAATTATGCGCGAAATCGTGGAACTGAGCAACGGGCACGTTGTCCCCCATCCTCCACCAACAAGCGATTGCACAGATCGGCGACCCAACTGGAGCCGACGACTTGCGGTCTCAAATCTCAAACGCAATTCGTGCTCGTTAATACGAGTCCAGAAAGTGAGGTAGGAGAAAACATCGCTGGGAGGTTCCAATGGGATTGTGGTTGAAAACTTTCCCTTGGGAACGGAGTCCCAGCGATGGCAAAAC
>DATLQY010000556.1:0-7850 GCA_035534975.1 Pirellulales bacterium | reverse complement strand
TGGCCTTTCCAGGCTGACAACCGATAAACCAATCAAAGGAACGGCAAGAAACCACGGATCGCACGAAGGAATTCACTGATAGCTCGGATTCCAACACATCCGCTTTTTCATCCGTGCTATCCGCGTTATCAGCGCTATCCGTGATTCTGTTGGCATCATCCTTGTGCAGTCCAGCGTGAACGGCGAGCAGTGCGGAGCCTACTTTTCCGATTGGTTGCCGATGAGCGAAGCAAGGCCGCGTTAAGGCTCAGTACCAGATCGCCATCACGACCAGAAAGGCCAGCCAAAGGACCAAGGCGATCGACGTCGCCACGAGAAACGCGAGGTGCTTGCGGGGAGGGTTGGCGGGCGGAAGCTTCGGTTTGCCGGATCCCGGTATGGACTCGTTGCGGCGTTCTGCCGGCACGTTGCCGCGGCTGTGGGCGGGTTGGCGGCGTTTCGACATGTGGGCTGGAAACCGTGTGCTGCGAACGTGGATGGCCGCAAAGGGAACGTACTATAACAGACCAATGGTGGACCGTCGCTCGCCCAAGGCGAGCTTGTCCCACCCTACATCCCTCCGTTTATTTTCGGCTTGGCGATTCGAGGTGGCGTTAAGGACACTTCCCCGCCATGTGTTGTCGTACTTACCCCAGCAACCCGCGCGCTGTGCGGAACACCGCGTCGAACATCGGCTCCGTCAGTTTGCCGGTAAACGTGTTCTGCTGGCTGGGATGGTAACTTCCCAGGAGCCACCGCCCGCCGGCCAGTTCCACGCAAGCCGCGTGACCGAATTTCGGGATCTTTCCGTCGAGCCACCGCCGGTGCCGCGCTTCGATCACGACCGCCCGCCAGGCGATCTGCCCCAACGCCAAGAGCACGCGCGCCGGCAAGAAGTCGATCGACTGCCGGAGCCACGGCCGGCAGTTGGCAATTTCCTCTGGCGTGGGCTTGTTGCCGGGCGGGGCGCAGTGGCAGACGGCCGTGATCGCGCAGTCGGTCAAAGCCAGGCCGTCGCGCGCACCGGACGTGGTGGCCTGGTTGGCGAAGCCGGCCTTGTGTAGCGCGCGGTAAAGCCACTCGCCGCTGCGGTCGCCCGTAAACATCCTGCCGGTGCGGTTGGCCCCGTGCGCCGCCGGCGCCAGGCCGACGATCAAGAGCCGCGCCCGCGGATCGCCGAAGTTCGGCACCGGCCGGCCCCAGTATTTGCAATCGACGAATGCCCGGCGTTTTTCGCGGGCGATGTCACGGCAATAATCCCGCAGCCGCGGACAAGACTCGCAAGCGGCAATGAGGCGGTTGAGCTGGTTCCAGCTTTGGGACGCCAAGGGTTTTACCAGATCCTGTAAATACCTATGCCACCGCCTACAGAGTCCGTTCCATGCTGGAATCGTAGCCATTGAGCGGGCCGTTGAAAAGGCAAACGAACGGCGTTTTGCCCGCGAACTGGGCTGGTCGCCGGCGGTGAGTTTGACTATTCTTCTCCGCCCCAGGGCTCGCTCGTGCCGCGCATGAGGCGCGGCGCGCGGCCTGCCCCACGCTTTATTGGCCCACGGAGGGGCCTGTGCGGAAACGGATCATCTGGATTGCGCCCCTGGTATTGCTGGCCGGCGGCTGGCTATACGCGCGCTCGAAGGGCGTCGAGGGCTTGGCCTGGCTGGGCCTGCCAGCGCAGCCGGTCCAGGAAACGGCCGACGACGCTTCCGGCCCGCCGCTGCCGCCCGTCGAGCGACGGGGCGAGACGATCCGCATCGCGTCGTTCAACCTCCAGGTCTTTGGCGAGACCAAACTGGCACGGCCCGACGTGACGCGCATCCTGGCCCAAATCGTCCGCCACTTCGACGTGGTGACCGTTCAGGAAATCCGGGCCAAGAGCCCGGACGTGCTGCCGCGGTTTCTGGAGCTGGTCAACGCCGAGGGGGCCCACTACGACTTCGTCATCGGCCCGCGCCTGGGCCGCACCAGCAGCAAGGAACAATACGCCTTCATTTACGACGCGTCGAGCATCGAGTGCGACCGCGAATCGGTCTATACCGTGGACGACCCCGACGACCTGCTGCACCGCGAACCGCTGGTGGCGGGCTTCCGCGTGCGTGGGCCTCCGACATCGGAGGCGTTCACGTTCACGCTGATCGACATTCATACCGACCCGGATGAGATCAAAATCGAGCTGAACGTGCTCGACGACGTGTTCCGCGCCGTGCGCAACGACGGCCGGGGCGAGGACGACGTCATCTTGATGGGCGATCTGAACGCCGACGACCACCACCTTGGCGAATTGGGGCAAATAGGCTACATCACAAGGTCGATCTCCGGCGTGGCCACGAACACCCGTGGGACAAAGCTCTACGACAATATCCTGTTCGACACCCGCGCCACGACCGAGTATACCGGCCGCTCGGGGGTCGTCGATGTGTTACGGGAATTCAACCTGAGCATGCAGCAAGCGCTGGCCGTCTCGGACCATTTGCCGATCTGGGCCGAATTCACCGTGCGCGAGGACAGCCGGCCGCGCAGCATCGCCGTGCGGCCCAGGAACAAGGCCCGCTGATGGAAGCTCGTCGGCGCGGCCGGATCGATTGAACCAAGCGATGCCCTCGACGGCGCTTCAAGCTCCCGTCATCCGCCGCAGCACTTCGCGCCAGTCGCTGAAATAGGTCTTGCAGTGGGGGCAGATGTCGAAAGCGGCACGGGTTTCGCGCTTGCACTTCGGGCAGGTCTTGAACTCACCCAGGTGGCCTCGTAGCCTCAGCATGGCCGATTCGGCCGCGGCCGGCCCATCGGCCGTGGGCGGCGCGACAGACGCTGACGTTGACGCGCGCGGCGGCTTCGTCGGCGCGGGACCGAGGAATTCGAGAATCGACTGTTCCGATACTTCATCGGACGGTTGCGGAACGACGACCATCGCCTGGCAGCGCGGGCAGCGCACGGTCCGACCGGCCAGCGCGTCCTTGATCTTCAATAGGTGCTCGTTGGGACACTTGACTTCGATCGACATGTTGTGACCTCCTGATGTCAGTGCGATTTCTTTTCTCGTTCCGTTTCCGTCGTTGCCAAGAATCATCCGCTTGCCGCCGGCCGAGCTCTCAAGCGACCGTCAAACGCCCGCGGGTCGCGGAGGGTGAAAAACGTAGGTCAGATCCCAAGGCGGGTCAAGGTCGGAATGGACGAGCGACACGGCGTCGCACGACTGGATCGCGCGTGTCAAGAGACGCGGGGCGAAGCAAGCCAACGGCGCGTTACAAAGGGAATGAGGAATTGATGGCGACCAGCGCGCCGGCGTCGAATGGGTTATTGATGCTGGGGAAGGGGGGCAAAGGAGTGAATGGAAAACACGCAAGCATGCGCGGCGAAGTGCGACGAGGTAAGATCGGCAAGCCAACGGCTACTTGTGCGGAAAGAATTCCATCAGGCAAAACACGAAAACGAGGAATACGAATAAGATCGCCAATTCGACACCTAAATGTGCAAGCCGGTCGCCATGGACTTGAATCCAGTCGTGCATGAGCGACCTCGACCGCCAGGCCGCGCACCCCACGCCCGCCAAGGCAGTCAGCCGGAAGATCGTGGCGAGCCGGTACTGAAATGGGCGCAGGGGCATGGGCGCATTATAGCTGAAAAAGTGTGGACACGGCCTCAAGTTCGGCGGCGTGCAAAGTCAGACACTGCGTGCTATAATCGAAGTCCAGCCCTCCCAGGAGTCCCGCCTTGCCAACCCGCCGATCGTATCCGTTCGCTTTCCTTTCACGCGTGAGTTTCACCGCTCGTTCATCCTGTACTGGCTGCATCGGGCTTGCCTGGCTGGTGTTGGGTGTCGTGGGCCTTTCGTCGGCGGGCGACGATTGGCCGCAGTTCCGCGGGCCCGGCGGCCAAGGGCACGCCGACGCGCGAGAGTTGCCCGTCGAGTGGAGCGAATCCAAGAACGTCGCCTGGAAAACATCGGTACCGGGCAAAGGGTGGTCGTCGCCGGTGATCGCGGGCGAGACGATCTGGCTCACGACCGCGCTCGACGCGGGACAGTCGCTACGGGCCGTGGCCATCGACCGCCGTTCGGGAAGCATCGCGCATGACATCGAGGTCGCGCGGCCGGAAAGCCCGCCGAAGATCAACGACAAGAACAGTTACGCCTCGCCCACTCCGGTGATCGACGACGGGCGGGTCTACGTCCACTTCGGAACGTTCGGCACCGCTTGTCTCGATGCCACCACGGGGCGGCAGCTTTGGCGAAACGAGGAGTTGAAGCTCAATCATTCCGAAGGGCCGGGCAGCTCGCCGGTGGTCCACGGTGATTTACTGCTGGTCAACTGCGACGGGATCGACGCGCAGTACGTGGCCGCGTTCGACAAGCACACGGGCGAAGTCGTGTGGAAGACGCCTCGCAGTGGGCCTTTCAACGACGATCCCCAGCAGCGCAAGGCGTTCTCGACGCCGCTGGTAATCGACGTCGGCGGCACGAGCCAATTGGTGAGTCCCGGCGCCGAGCGCGTCGCCGCCTACGACCCGGCCACCGGCCAAGAGCTTTGGCACGTGAACTACGACGGGTTCTCCAACGTGCCGCGGCCGCTTTTCGCGCACGGGCTATTGTTCGTATGCACGGGCTATATGCGGCCTCAGTTGTGGGCCATCCGCCCCGGTGGCGAGGGGGACCTGACTGAATCGGCCGTGGTCTGGCGTTGCCCCAAGCAAGCGCCGGCCAATCCTTCTCCCATTCTGGTCGGCGAGGAGCTGTACATGGTGAGCGATGCCGGCGTGCTTACTTGCCTCGACGCCCAAAGCGGCAGCGAGCATTGGCAGAAGCGGATGGGCGGGAACTTTTCGGCATCGCCCCTCTATGCCGACCGGCGGCTCTACCTATCGAGCGAGGAGGGAACAACCCATGTGGTTGAGCCCGGCCGGAAATTCAAGCCACTGGCGTCGAACCAGCTCGACGGGCGGATGATGGCCTCGCCCGCCGCTGTCGGCAGGAGCCTGTTCTTACGGACCGAAGAGCACCTTTACCGGATCGAGACCACGCCGCCGACCGCCGCCGGAGGATAGCGTCGGTATCCTCGTTGACCCGCGGGGGGGTTCAGGCGTAGGATTAGCGTGGCGGCACATCAGGGGTTCATTGGGGGATGGTTCCATGAAGCTTACGTTGACGGTGGTGCTGGCCGCGGTTTCGGCGGCACTTGCGCCCTCGACCGCTGGCGCGCAGTTCTATAGTTACCAATCCCGCGTCCGCAACCAGGTAATCTTGGGTGGTCCGCTGGGGCCGGCGCCGCTCGACCCCTACAGTGTCAGCTCCTACTTCGGCTGGCTCCCCTCGCCGATCGTCGCCCGGCAGACTGTCGGCCACCAGGTCATTTCCACCGGCCCCAACGGATACGTGTACCGCCCCGTTTATGCGGACGAGCTCAACGAGCAGGGCCCCATCCGGCGCGCGGCGCCGCCAAGGGAATCGTTCGCTTCGCGGCACGGCGCGACCGTCGGCGACCCGCCCGCGATGTTGCGTCCGACCGTGGCGCCGCCCGGCAAGCGAGCGGACGCCGCCTTCGAAGCCGCGTTGGCCGACGTGCGCGGCGGTCAATACGATCTGGCGCTCGGTGCGTTGCAGGCCATCCTCGACCGCGCTCCGAAACGGGGCGACGCCGAGTTGCTCGCCGCGCAGGCGCTTTTCGCGCTGTCCGATTACCCCGGCGCCGTCGCGGCGCTGGGTCGGGCGGTCGAGTTGTTGCCGGAAGCCGAGTGGGACCGCTACGTGGCCGACTACCGCCATTACTTTCCTTCGTCGTTAACGTACATCGTGCTGTTACGACGATTGGAGCGGCAGATCGACCTTCGGCCCGATGACCCCAATGGGTTTCTGCTCCTGGGTTACCACTATGGTGCGTTGGGGTTCGCCGACGAGGCACAGCGCCTGTTCGACCAGGCCAAGGGCGAGCCGTTGGCCAGGCGGCTGGGCGACCATTTCGGGGGCCGCCGCGCGGGCAACGACGACGCGCCCGTCCCGGAAGACGTTGCCGAACCTGAAGCCGAAAACGAGGGCCCGCGGGAGTTCTAGGTCACCTCCGCCGCGGGCTGCGACCTCGGACACGCCCGCCGCCACGAATGGTGTCGCAACGGTCTACCGGAAGATCCGGCAGTTCGGCAGGGCCTTTTGGAGCTTGGCGACACCGGCCCAAGTCACCTGCGTTCCCCAAAGATTCAGATCGCGGAGCTGACTTAGTCCCTTGAGATCAACGAGTCCCGCGTCAGTGACCCTTGTGCAATAAAGGTCGAGTTGTTCGAGCTGGTTCAGCCCTTTGAGATGCGGGAGCCCGGCGTCGGTGACCCTCGTGTGTTCCACGAATAGTCTTCGTAACGATCGCAGTTCGGCAATCTCGGCAAGCGCGGCGTCCGTCACCCCGATGATCTGGCCATTGCTGTCCCCTGCTAGTTTCAACTCACGCAGATTGGCCATGCCTTTCAAGTGGCGCAACCCTTTTTCCGTAATGGGCCGGCCGGTGAGGTCCAGCGATTCAAGTTCCTGCCAGTTTTTCAAATAAACGAGACCGGCATCAGTGATTTTCGTTTCAGATAGATTCAGCGTCTTGAGGTGAGGAACCGCGCCCGGCGGCTCCGCTAATGCCGTCAGATGGCCATCGGTGAATGGGGAGTGCCGGAAGCTAAGCACCTCGACTTCGCGTAGTTCACGCAAGTGTGCGATTCCGGCCGGGCCAATGGTGACGAGACCAATACTGACCGACTTGAGACCGACGATTTCCTTTAGTTGCTCCAAGTCGGTGTCGCCCCCTTTCCACAAATAAATGCCTATGAGTCCCACGCTGCGGTCATCGCGGAACTCGACAACTTCCGTTGGTAGTGCAGGGAGGTTTGCACGATCGTCTAAGGTCATGTCCTCGAACCACCCGCCAAGCGCGGTGATCGCCGCGGCGGCCCGGCGGTGCTCATCCGACGGAGCGCGCGACCAACGGATCGCCAGAAGGGGCAAGGCCTGGTGCAGGCGTTCCACGCCCGCGGCCGTTACTCGCGTCTCGATCAACTGCAACTCTTCAAGCCGATCAAGGCGCTCGAGGTATTTCAAGCCCTCGTCGCTGACCTGCGTGAAGGCCAGGCTGAGCCGCCGAAGTTCAGGCAGCCGCGCCAGTGCGGGCAGGGCCTGGTCGGTGATTTCCGTGGCGGCGAGATTCAACACCTCCAAACCGGCCGTGCCCTCAAGTGCCACGAGGTCCGCGTCACCGACCTTTGCGCCCACGAGCCATAACCAGCCGAGGCCGCGAAGGCGGGGGATGGCGCTGATCTTGGGGCTGACCGCTTCCCGAGCGTAGACGACGCCGCCCACGGACGAGACAGCGTCTTTCCCCAAGAGCTTCCCAAGCCAACCCGGTCCACTCGGCTCGCCAAACGCTCCCGGCCCGGTCAACCTACTCGATTCGAAGGCCTTGTCGTAGACTTCGCCGCCCGCTTCACGGACGGCACGCACGGCGTCCCGCTGCCGTCGTGCCCGATCGAAAACCACGGCCATGACCGCGAACACCAACCCTAAGACCACGAACGTCCATGCCAGCGTCTGGAGGCGGAACTGAAACCGGCGAAACGAAAACGGAAAGCGCGGGCTGGGCATGCATGCATTCTACGAGCGATCCGGCCGGCCGAGTAGATGGCGGTAGCGTACTAACACGCGGCCAAGCGATTGACAAGACCGCGGAGTGGGCGCCGGCCAATGGTGGGCCGGCGCTCGCCGTAGGCGAGCTTGTCCCACCCGTCCCACCCTTTTCTAGGTTGGTCAAGGGGGTTATTTGAGCGATTGACGGTCCTCGATATCCGTGCCACGATCGGTCGTTTTTCGCGATTGCGAAAAGGATTTTTCATGGCGACGGTGCTGTGGAATG
>DATLQY010000555.1:0-5947 GCA_035534975.1 Pirellulales bacterium | reverse complement strand
AACCCTGAACCCTGAACCCTGAACCCTGAACCCTGAACCCTGAACCCTGAACCCTCAACCCTCAACCCGATCCCTCAACCCGATCCCTCACCGCTCACCACGAGTCTCGCCCATGTCCACGATCTTGGAATCCCAACGCGTGACACGTCCCGCCGCGGTGGTCCGCCAACTTGAGGCGACGCGCACCGCTTTGCGCACGTACCAGGTCGTTGCTGTCTTGGTGCGGTTGGGCTTGATCGAATTGGCCCTTGTCGCCGCATTGGCCCTGGCCGATTGGTTTTTCATCACGGGCGCGGCGGTGCGAGTGCTTTGTCTAATGGTGATGGCCGGGCTCATCGTCGCGGAGGCGATCCGCACGCTCGCCAAACTCCGCCGGCTGGGGCGCGGCGAGGCGGCGGTGGCCATTGAGGAGAATTTCCCGCAACTCGGCCAGCGGGTCCGAACGACGCTCGAATACTTCGAGCCTTCGCTCTCGACGGCGCCCGCGTCGCCGGGGCTGGTCGATGCGCTGGTGACCGACACCGACCGCCAAGCGCGTGCCATCGACTTCCAGACGTTGATCCCCTGGCAACGCACGTGGAGGCAAGCGACCGCGCTGACCTTGGCCGTCGTTGCCGGACTGGTGGCACTGGTCGTTTTGCCGGATGCGCGGATCGCGCTGGAGCGGCTGCTGCTCGTGCCGGTCCACTACACGCGGCTGTCGGTCAAGCCCGGCGATTGGCAAGTGAAGGTCGGCGGAGAGGCCGTGATTCAGGCCGAACTAACTGGCCGGCCGGTGCGGCAAGTCGAACTGCGCTATCGTCTGATTGCCAAGCCGCGTGATGACACCGAGGCGCACGAATGGCAAAGCCTTCCTTTTGGGCGGAGTGACGATCAGGAGAACGACGTGGGACATCGCCGCGGCGCGCGCCTTGCCGGCGAGATCGCACTGGCCGGGACCGTCGAAACAAGACTGTCCGACTTGCAAGAGGACCTCGAATACCAGGTTGTCGCGGGCCAACTGGCCAGCGACATTTACCGTCTGACCATCGTCCGGCCGTTGGTGCTGAAGGAAGTGGCCGCGACGATTACGCCGCCGGCCTACACCAGGCGTCCGCCGGTGGTCGAATCGAAGGGGAATCTCAAGGTCATCGAAGGCTCGCGCGTCGAACTGATGTTTACACTCGATCGCCCGCCGCACAGCGCCCAGGTGGCTCTGCGACGCAAATCGCACGATGCGGAAGCGGTGCCACCGCCTGCGGTGCGGATCGAAGGAGCGGAGTTGTCGGTCGAACTGGCGACGATCGACCAAGAACTGGAGTACGAGCTGTCGGCCGAGGCCGGCGATGGGATGAAGCTCGAACCCAGGAAGTTCCGCATTCGCGTCGCGCCCGACCAGAAGCCGACGGTCCGCTTCGTCGAACCGCCCGAGCAACTTGAAGTCACGATCACGACCGAGGTCGCCATTCGGGTCGAGGCGGCCGACGATTTCGGTGTCGGGAAGATCGGAATCGTCTACCAAATCGCCGACGAGCCGCAAGCGGAGCTCTATCTGGAGGACCTGCCACAACAGCCGCTTACGGTCGAAGCCCTGGCCACGCTGTTCTTGGAGCGGCACGAGGTGAACTTCACCGACGCGGTGACGTATTACGCCTTCGCCGAGGACAACTACCCCGGCGGGTTGAGCGGCTCCCAAGGGGCAAAAAGGTTCCAGGGGCCAAACAGGGCGACGACCGAGCTACGGTTCATCGACATCAGGCCGTACAAGCGCGCGTACCAGATGGCCACATCCGAGGGTGGCCCACCATCAGGCGAAAGCTCGACGTCGCTCGAGGAGTTGATTGCCCGGCAGCGGGTCAACTTGAACCGCAGCTTCGCCCAGCTCGACGTGCCTCAATTCGATTCCGAAACGGCCGCGCGGCTGGCGAAGACCGAGCAAGAGCTGGCCGATGTCACGCGGGAATTCGCCGCGGGCATGGAGCAGCGCGGGATGCCGGTGCCGTCGCTGGGCGAGGCGGCCGGGCTGATGCAACAGGCCGCCAATGAGCTCGCCAGTCGCGGCTTGAAGTCGGCCGTCGAGCACGAGCGGGCGGCGCTGGCCGGGCTAATCAAGGCCCGGCGGAACTTCCGCAAGCTCTTGACTCAGAGCGACAGCCAGACGGCGAGTGCTTGCCGCACATTCGACACCGAACAGAAACAGAAGCTCCGCCCGCCGAAGGTCGATAACGACAAGGCCAAGCACGCCCACCTGGCCAAGGATCTCGAAAAGCTGGCCGAAAAGGAGAAGAAGTTCTCGGAGGAAATCTCGCCTAATGAGGGTGGCGCGGAACGATTTCCGGCCGAGGCGCAGCAGGAGGCGGCCGAGCAGGCTGGTGAGCTGCGAAAGCGTGTCCACTCTGACGAAGATTTGACCCAACTGGCCAAACGGCGCATGGACGCCGCGGCCGACGCCGTTCGCTCAAGCGCCCAGGCGTTGGCGACGGGCGATCGCGAGCGGGCTGCCCAGGAGGCGGCCGATGCCGCCGAGCGCTTGCAGCAACTTGCGGAGCAGGTGGCCGCCCTCAAGGCCATCGAGACGCCCGCTAAACTGACCAGGCTGCGCGAAATGGCGAGCCGGCTGGCAAATGAGCAACGCGAGTTGGGGCAGCAAATTGCCGCTCAGTGCGCGGAGCAAGAGCAACGCGGTGTGGGTGACGACAGCAAGGCGGCGGATGGCGAGGAACCAGGAACATCCGCCGGCGAGCAGGCCGCCTCCGAAGCGCAGTTGGCCGAAGAAGCCCGCACGCTGGCCGACGTGTTGAACCGGCTTCGTACCGACGCGGCCGACGAGAGCCGCGAGTTGAGCCAGGCGCTCACCAAAGCGGCACTCGCCAATCCGCCGGCCGAAGCGGCCGACCAGATGGAGCAGGCCGCCGTTGCGCTTCGTGAGGGCAAACGTGACGAGGCCGGCGAGCAAGCCCGCTCCGCGGCCGATTCGCTCGCCGCGCTGACCCTGGCGCTCGAGGCCGCGTACCGCGAACTGGTCCATGCCCAATTGGACAAGCTCTTGGCGGCCGAGAAGCAGGCGGCTTTGGCGCAGGCGGCGTTGACGTCGGTGACCAACCAGGCGCGGCAAGCCGAGGCTGAAAAACAGCTTGGCGAGTTGAACGAGACGATGCAATCGCTCGCGCCGGCCAACGGCAAATTGAAGCAGGCCGCCGGTGAGCTGGCAGAAGCGGTGCAACTCGGCGCCGGACACTGGGAGGCCAACGACGACGACCCGCGCGGGGCCTATGTCCCGCCGCAGGCGTACCTGAACGGCCTACGGCGCGCGATCGAAGCCCTGCAAGCCACGATCCAGGAGATCGTGCTGGGCGCAGCGCAGCTCGACCGCGACGGCGCCGTACCACCCGAGTACAAGAGGTACGTCGAGGATTACTATCGGGTGCTGTCGGAGGACCTGCGGTAGGAGCCATGAATCACTGGGCCTAGTCCACGGCGGAGATTACGTGGTAGACTACCGATGTCGTATCCAGCTACCCTTCTTCGTTCGAAGGTTCTCAATGCCTCACGATCAGTTGCAACAGTTCTTTCACGAGAAGAAAGAGAAAGCAAAGCCGGCCGACGTTGACTGGAGCGCCAAACGTGACGCCTGGATCAAGGCCGTCGTCGACCTGTTCCGAACGGTTGAGGACGATTACTTGCATGCCTCCAAGTCGGACGTGGAGATTACACGGTCGGACAAAGTGGTGTCGGAGAACTACATGGGTGAATACCACATCCCGGAGCTCAACCTGCGTGTGGCTGACGAGCAGGTTGTCCTTTCCCCCAAGGCAGCCAACGTCCTGGGTGCGAAGGGAAGAATTGACGTCCGCGGCGACCGCGGCGACGCTACGATCGTCTGGCAAGGCGACAATCAGTGGAGCATCGTCGTCTCGCGGACGCCGGCGCTCCGGCTCGTGCCGCTGACGGCGAATTCGCTCGCGGAGGTGCTCAGGGGTGTGATGCGGCCATGACGCGTCGGTCGCTGAACATACTCTCCTACGAGGAACAGAGTCTCCATCAGGTGTGGGGCTGGTACGAATTTCAACGCGCCCTCATCGGGGAAGAAAAGAGCCGTGTGTTCGACTCGCTGTCGAGTGGCACGGGCTTGCTGACGTCGCGCTACTTGGCAAAGACATGGGAGGAGCTGGACGACGATTTCGATTACCAGACGGCTGAGCTCGGGCGCGTGACGATGCTTGGAGTGCTCACCTGCACGGAAGCGGCGCTCCGAGTCGATTTCATCGAACGGGTGAGGAACAAGAAGAAGGACGACATCTCGCGCGAATTCCGAAAGACCCACCGAAGGCGGGGCGTCCAGAAAGTCCGGCTCGAAGAGGATATCCTCGATGTTTGGCGAAAGCGAGGCGAGCAAGCTGGCCTCAAGAGCGCCGTCGCAGAGTTGAAGGGCGCTTTGAATCTACGGCACTGGTTGGCGCACGGTCGTTATTGGAAGCCGAAACTCGGCCGCGCTGCTGGGTACGACGTGGTCGAAGTCTTCGACATCTGCAACGACTTACTCCAAAGGGTTGGCTTGGTCCTTCCAGACGCGCCCCATTCGTAGACTTTCCCGACGTGTTCAACCTTCATCAGGGTCGCGCGACACCGGACGGGCGCAATGACCAATAACAAACCGCGCATTGCTGCCCTCGAGGTCGCGAATGACGCCTGCGCGACAACACTCCAAGTTATTCGCTCTCCAAGACAGTCTTAACGAAACGAACGGGTCGTCGGGTCCCAGATCCAATGGCGCGACTCTCCCTTGTAAGTCTGCAGCGACGAATACGAAGTTGGAAAAAGGATCACCTGCAGTCCTAGGTCGCTCGCAAAGCGATATCGCGAAGCAAAAGCGTCCCAGGACACTCGGAATTCCTCAGTAAGGCATACGTGCTGGTTGTCGGGCGAATCCACAAAGAAAATGCCCAGCCGAGTGTTACACACGAAGTCCAGTAAACGGCGCAGAGTAAATGCGAATCCTCGTGGATCATTTTCGACCTCGATCATCCAATCGTTTTCCCAGACAACAGGCCAACCGACCGCATCGGATATCCGCGGTGCAGCAAAGTACGTGCAATCTATCCGATAAAGCTGATAGAATGGGTGTGATTCGGAAATTTGTGGCGGAGCGCACGCGGCTGCCATGTGCGGGTAGCATTGTCTGTACACCTGCGTAAGGATGCATGGATGGAAACTGCCGTCCCCATGCTCGCTGAACCTTCGGTCGCATGGAGGAATGCGGAGAACGCTACCGAGGAACGCGTGGGTCCGCCTTGCTTTTTCGTCGAGAAACGGCGCAATCAGTTTCTCGTTCTGGCATATTACGTCGAGAATCGCCGTTCTGAAATCCATCGTCCTTCTCCTGAAGGGTGGTTTGATTGGCCTCTACCTGTCCCGCGACGCTATTTCTCACTTCACTTTGCTCGAAACCCCACCCCCAAGTCGCGTTTACCGCTCACTTGCTTGACCGCGAACGCGAAATCCTCAGCGGCCGACTGCGCCAGACCTGTCACGTCGCAGACATCCCGAAGGATCGCGTTGCGGAGCGCGAGAAACGCCACCTCGCGCACATGCGCCCTCCGTCGCCGTTGCCGCTTCATCGAGCAATCTACCGTTGGCCGTGTCGTCCGACAAGTTTGCGGCGAGAATCGCGAGAATCGCTCGCCGCGAGAGCTCCGACGGGCAACCGACTTGCAACACTACCTCGCTTCGCTCGGCCGCGACCGATCGGAGGGTGGGATAAGCTCGCCTTGGGCAAGCGACGGCGCACCAACGTCGCTCGCGGCAATGGTGGGCCGGCGCTCGCTGCGCGAGCTTGTCCCACCCTTTTCTAGGTTGGTCAAGGGGGTTATTTGAGCGATTGACGGTCCTCGATATCCGTGCCACGATCGGTCGTTTTTCGCGATTGCGAAAAGGATTTTTCATGGCGACGGTGCTGTGGAATGGAAAC
>DATLQY010000554.1:0-3087 GCA_035534975.1 Pirellulales bacterium | reverse complement strand
CAGTCCGCCGCCGGCGAGCTCAACAGCCAATTCTTCAATCTGCTCATCAGCGACGACCCCGTCGACGATCTATTGACCTGGCTTGCCGATCCTCAGGCCACGCGCCAGCGGTGGGACGCTGACCGCTGGGAAGCCATGTGTGGCGACTCAGTGAAGAATTACGGCTTCGACCCGGCCCGCGACGGACCACTCGTCGGCGCCGAAAGGCTGGGCCTGCAAGAAAAAAACGTCTGGAAGACCGCCTGGAAACGGTTCACGGCCGCCCCCGGCCGTTACCCAGGCCTCGTTGAACAACTCCGCCGCGCCAAGCCACAACCAAAAGGCGCGACCAAGGGTCAGCCCCTATTCCAAGACGCCGAGGAGTTCTGGCCCCAGGACAACGAGGCCGCCGAAGCCGAGCTCCGCCGGTCATTGCCGCACGTCGCTTCGGCTTCGCCGTCGGAGGCGCGCCAGATGCTGGCGGAGCTGGAAAAACGTCACAAACAACGGCGCGACTGGGTTTGGGCTCGGTTGAGCCTGACTCCCCTGGCCAACGCGCTAAAGCACCTTGCCGAATTGTCGCGTGTGACCGAAACGCCGATGACCGGGGCCGCGACGGACGACCTGGTGAGAACTTATACCTCGAGCGGCTGGAGAGCCGATGCCGCGGTGCTCGACGCCCTTGCCGCGGTCTCGCACTCGCGGGATCGCGAAGTGATATGCGGCGCAATTTCGCAGGTCTATTCACCCTGGCTTCGCGACGCCGCTGAACTGTTTCAAGAATGGGTCAAGCACCAGCCGTTACCCGGCCGCGACGTGCCCCGGTTGTCGGAGGTTCCCAGTGGAACCTGTGTCCTGTTCGCCGACGGCCTGCGGTACGACATCGGGCAAAAACTCAAGGCGGCGCTCGAAGCGAAGCTGGGCCGCGTTCAACTGCGGCACCAATTCGTCGCGCTCCCCTCGGTCACGCCGACCGCCAAGCCCGCCGTCTCGCCCGTGGCCGATAAGCTCAAGGGCACCACTGCGGGCGAAGAATTCCTCCCCTGCCTGGCCATCGGCGAAAAGGGACTGACTACCGAGCGTTTCCGGAAACTGCTGGAAGACGACGATTATCAAGTGCTCGGCCTTGGAGAAACCGGCGAGCCCACGGGCCGGGCCTGGACGGAGTTCGGCAGCTTGGACAAGACCGGGCACCATGAAGGCATCGGACTGGCGCTCCGCATCGCGGAATTGCTCGCGACGCTCACCCAGCGGGTTGAGTCGCTGTTGGCCGCCGGTTGGGGAGAAGTCCGCATCGTGACCGACCACGGCTGGTTGCTCGTGCCCAACGGTCTGCCGAAGAGCGATCTGCCGAAGTACCTGACGGCAACGCGCTGGGGCCGCTGCGCCGTGGTCAAGCCTTCCGCCACCGTCCAGCTTCCATGTTTTTCGTGGTTTTGGGCCGACGACGTGCGTATTGCTTGCCCCGGCGGCATCGATAGCTTCATCGCAGGCAAGAAGTACAGCCACGGCGGGCTGAGCTTGCAGGAATGCGTTGTGCCGCAGCTTATCATCCAAGCCGGGAGCGCTTCGGCAGTTTCGGCGAGAATCGAGTCGTACAAGTGGGCCGGGCTCCGCCTCCGCATCAAGGTCGAAGGGGGCTTCGAGAACTGCATGGTGGACCTGCGAGACAAAGCGGCCGACCCGGCATCGTCGCTGTCAGGGGCAAAGTCGGTGGGCAAAGACGGCAGCGTGGCCCTTGTCGTCGAGAACGATGCGCGCGACGGCACCGCCGCGATTTTGGTTTTGTTCGACCCGGCGGGAAACATCCTGGAAAAAACTCCCGTGACCGTGGGTGGGTAGGTCAGGCTTTCCAGCCTGCCCCAAGCGTTTATACTGCGGCATCGTAACGACGAAGGACGGCAGGCTGGAAAGCCTGACCTACGATATGGAACTTGACCAACTCGACCGAACGGCCGCCGAAGCGTTTGACGGGTACATCGTCCGCAAGGACTTGGTGCGCAAATTCGCCCGGCAGTACCCGGTGCCCACCTACGTCTGCGAATTCCTGCTGGGCCGCTACTGCGCGAGCACGGACGAAGAAGAAATCCAGGAAGGCTTGCAGATCGTCGAACGGCAGCTCCGCGACCGCGCGGTCCGTAGCGGTGAGGAAGAGCTGTTCAAGGCCCGCGCCAAGGCGACCGGGTCCGTCAAGATCATCGACATCATTTCCGCGCGCCTCGACACGAAGACCAACTCTTTTCTGGCGACGCTGCCAGGGCTGCAACTGAAAGACGTTTCGATCGACGATCGGCTGGTACACGACAACGAACGAATGCTCACGGGCGGTTTCTACGCCGAGATCGACCTCACCTACGATGCCATCGTCGCCGAAGAGAAAAACGGCAGGCCATTCTCGGTGGCCGGCCTGCGGCCGATCCAGCTCAGCAAGCGCGAGGTGCTCGACACGCTCTACGAAGGCCGAAGGCACTTCACGACCGCCGACTGGAAACAGTTTCTGCTCCGCGGCATCGGACTGGAACCAACGCAGATCACCGGCCGAAACCTGGACGCGATGATCCTGCGCATGGTCCCCTTCGTGGAAAACAACTACAACATGGTCGAGCTCGGCCCGAGGGGGACGGGCAAGAGTCACCTGTTCCAGCAAATTTCCCCCTACGCGCATCTGGTTTCCGGTGGCAATGCCACCGTCGCCCGCATGTTCGTCAACATGTCGTCCGGCCAAAGAGGGCTGGTTTGTCAGTACGACGTGGTCTGCTTCGACGAGGTGTCGGGCGTTTCCTTCGATCAGAAGGACGGCGTCAACATCATGAAAGGCTACATGGAGTCGGGCGAGTTCAGCCGCGGCAAGGAGAGCATTCGGGCTTACGGAAGCGTCGTGATGGTGGGCAACTTCGAGGTCGACGTCGAACACCAGCAGCGGGTGGGGCATTTGTTCGGCCCGATGCCGCCCGAAATGCGGAACGACACGGCGCTGATGGATCGCATCCACTGCTACCTGCCCGGCTGGGACGTGCCCAAGATCAGCGAGGCGATCAAAACCGACCACTTTGGTCTCGTCTCCGATTTCTTGAGTGAATGCTGGAGCCGCTTGCGCAGCCAGAGCCG
>DATLQY010000553.1:0-4069 GCA_035534975.1 Pirellulales bacterium | reverse complement strand
CGATTCGCTGAAATAGCCGGCAAGTCCCAGGTCGGAAACCTTGGTATGTCCGTCGGGCGTGACAAGCAAGTTGCCCGGCTTGACGTCGCGGTGGATCAAGCCGCGGCTGTGGGCGTAGCCCAGTCCTCTTGCCGCTTGAGTGATGATCGAGGCGGCCGACCTCATGCTGAGCCGACCCTGGCGTCGGATCAAACGCCGCAAGTCGAGTCCCGGCACGTATTCGGTTACGAGGAAATGGACTTTAAGATCGTGCCCCGCGTCGTAAGCTCGCACCAGGTTTTCATGGTCCAATTGGGCCTGGGTGCGAATCTCGCGCGCAAAGCTTTCGATCGCATCGGGCGTCGACTTTTCCGGCGGCAGCACCTTCACCGCGACGACCCGCCCCATGATCGAATGTTCGGCCTTGTAGACGTGCCCCATACCTCCGCGGCCGATGGAGTCGATGATGTGGTACGGGCCCAATTCGAACTTCTTTCGTCCGGTGCGCAATTGCTCGGCCTGCCATTTGTTCAGCCGTCCCAGCGCAACGAGCTTCTTCGCCAACCGCTCGTCGCTGATGGGTTTACCATGCTTGCGACTGCTGGCACGCAAGAGTTCGATCGCTTCGTCCAGCTCTTCCTGGGTCACCAGGCCGCTGGCCAAGGCCGTTTGCTGGAAGACCGACTTATTCAAGGCCGTAAACGCCGAGTAGTTTCATGAACCGCGAGCGGCAGTCCGCACCGAACCATCGCGCAATTATGCTAACCTTACCCCAAGCTACTACCCCGCGCCAAGCATCTGGTCAAAGTTTGACCACCTTTCGACCCTCGCAGTATCCGCGCGGAGTATTATATGACCCCGGAGGAGCAACAAAGGTTCCGCGGGATCTGTCGAAAAAAACGGTCGTGTGGCTGGGCCGGTGACTGGCAGAGTCATTTAAAAGAGCGCTTAGCTTAGGCTCCGCCAGCGCCCTCGGGAACACCGAACCGCGCCCAGGCAGGAGGCAAAGGCGCCACCAGGGAAATGGGTTCGCCGCGCGACGGATGGCTAAAGGTGAGCCGCCTCGCGTGAAGGGCGATTCCCAAGGGGAACCGTTCGCGGCTGCCGTATTTTCGATCACCCAAAACCGGCCAGCCCCGGCTACCCAACTGCAAGCGAATCTGGTGTTTGCGTCCCGTTTCGAGCACCACTTCCAGGAGCCACCCCTGGGACAGCCGTGACAAACGGCGGAAACCGAGCCGGGCCTCCTGGGTGCCGGCTCCGCCCGCACGCGCGATGTGCATCCGCCGGTGACGCTCGTCCTTGGCCAGCCAATCGGCGCACTCGCCAACCGGGGGCGGCTCGCCGGCGACGATTGCCAAGTACACCTTTTGCACGGCCCTGGTCCGAAATTGTTCGGTCAACCGTGCGGCGGCTTTCGACGTGCGGGCAAAAAGCACCACCCCCGAGACGGGCGCGTCGAGGCGGCTCATTGCGCCCAGATAAACGTTGCCCGGCTTGTGGTAGCGCTGCTTGACGTATTCCTTGGCGATAGCCAGCAAGCTGGGCGTTCCTTCGGCAACCCCCATCGTCGCCAAACCGACGGGTTTCGCTACCGCAAGCAGGTGGTTGTCTTCGTACAGGATTTTGAGCGGCTGCACGGTCAACGCCTGCTACTGGTTGTCGCCGTCGAGCAGGCGTCCCAGGCCGCCGAGGATCGAACCCTCTTCCTTGCCTCCTTTGGCACCGGCCAGCACGCGGCCGGCGAGACGCGAGAAGGGGAGCGACTGGCACCAGATTTCGCCGGGCCCTGTGAGCGTGGCGAAAAACAATCCCTCGCCGCCGAACAAGGTATTTTTGATGCCGCCGACAAGTTGGATATCGTAGGTCACGCCGGCGGTCATGGCCACCAGGCAGCCCGTGTCGAGCTTCAACGTTTCTCCGGATCGCAACGTGCGGCGCATCATCGTGCCGCCCGCATGGACCAGGGCGATACCGTCGCCGTTGAGCCGTTGCATGATGAACCCTTCGCCGCCGAAGAGCCCCACACCCATCTTCTTCTGGAAGGCGATTCCAATCTGCACGCCCCGCGCGGCGCAAACGAAGGCGTCTTTCTGGCAGATCAGTTCGCCACCCAGTTGGTCGAGGTGCATCGGCAGGATTTTGCCCGGATAGGGCGCGGCAAAGGCCACGTGCTCGCGGGCGCTCGCGGCGTTTCGGAAGGTGGTGATGAACAGCGACTCGCCGGTGATCGCCCTCTTGCCGGCGGCGGCGACTTTGTTCCAAAACCCGCCCGGCTTTGCCGAAGGGTCGCCGAACATCGTTTCCATTTGAATGCCCGGCGTCATGTACATCATCATGCCCGGCTCGGCGATGACCATTTCCTCCGGGTCGAGCGTGACCTCGACGTACTGCATCTCCTCGCCAAAAATCTCATAGTCGATTTCGTCGGCCATGGTTGGGATCGTCCTTTGGACTTTGTAAATGGTCATTAGTCATTGGTACCGAAGCGCAGGGAGGTAAACCACCTCCTCTGCCTCCAGGGCAACCAACGCCAGTGGCACACATCGTCAATAAAGCGCGCTCGACAACTGCCGGCGGTAGGTCGAAACGAGCTCGTGGTCAGGTCCCAGGATCTGGAACAGTCGCACCATCAATTGCCGGGCCGGTTCGCCCAGCCGGTGCCGGTCGAACTGCACGAGCTTCAAACACAGTTCCAGCGATTCCTCGTACCGGCGCTGCCCGGCGAGTGCCTGCGCCAGTTTCCATTTCGCATCGTGGTCGTCGGGCGATTCGGCCAGCCGCGCTCGGCACTCGTCGACCGGGCCGGCCTCGACGGCGCCAAGCCGCACGGCGATTTCGGATTGCAAGTGTTCGGCTTCCGGCTCCAAGAATCCCCGTTCGGCCAACTCCGCCAGAAGCTGTTCGCTTTCGGTAAGCCGATCTTGGGCCAAAAGTAGCCGAGCCAGCGCGATCTTGGCGGCCGATTCTCTTGGCTCAAGCGCCATGGCTTCGCGGAGCTTTGCTTCCGCCGCGGGCGGGTCGCTGCCCGCGACTTTTGCCGCGTCGGACCGCAATCGCTCGGCGTCGCCCGGCTGGATGCGGGCCAACCACTCGCGAAGCTGCGCTTCGTTCATGGCCCCGATGAAATGGTCGACCATCCGGCCGTCGCGCAAGGCGAACACGGCGGGAATCGAATCGACGCGAAACCGGCCGGCCGCGGAAGCGTTGGATTCGACTTCGGCCTTGACCAGGAGAAACGTGCCGCCGGCCTCGGCGGCCAGCGCCTCCAGCGTCGGGCCGAGCGTGCGGCACGGTCCGCACCAGGTGGCCCAGAAGTCGACCACCACCGGCAGCTCGCGCGAACGCTCGATCACGTCGCGATCGAAGTCGGCGTCGGTCGTTTCAATGATCCAAGGAGATTCGTTCATGCTCTCGTTCTGGCCTTGAAGCGGGCCCTTGTTTTCTTTGTCCATCAACAATTCGGGGCGGCTATTTCCCTTCCAAAATCCCTCTCCCGCGCAGCCAGGTGACCAGCAGAGCAGGCCAACTCGCCAACGCCGGATCTTTCTGGGCCAGTCCGACGCCGTGACGGCCTTTCTCGTAGATGTGCAACTCGGCGGGCACCCTGGCCCTTCGCAATGCGAGATAGAACAGCACGCTGTTCTCAGGCGGGACGGCGCTGTCTTCGTTGGTGTGAAACATGAACGTCGGCGGCGTTTCGGGCGTGACTTGTTTCTCGTTGGAAAGGTACTCCACGAGTTTCGCGTCGGCGTTCTCACCCAAGAGATTGTTGCGCGAGCCGACGTGCGTGAACTCCCCCGTCATCGTCACGACCGGATAACATAGAACCAGGAAATCGGGCCGGCAACTTTGCCGATCGATCTCCTCGGCGGCGTCGGTCCGCCCGGCATCGAAGTGGGTACCGGCCGTAGAGGCCAGGTGTCCGCCGGCCGAGAAACCGAGAATGCCGATTCGGCGCGGATCGACTTTCCACTCGCCGGCCCGCGCGCGGACCAGTCGGATGGCGCGCTGCGCGTCCTTCAAGGGGGCGGGGTGGTGGTAGCGCGGCGCCAGGCGGTACTTGAGCACCATCGCCGTCACGCCGAAC
>DATLQY010000552.1:0-6829 GCA_035534975.1 Pirellulales bacterium | reverse complement strand
GAGTTGAGCGACAAGCTGCGGCAGGCCGAGTTTCGTGTGGCCTCGCTGGAGGACAAACCGTACAAGACCGGACCCTACGAGCCGTTCACCACCAGCACCTTACAACAAGAAGCCAACCGTAAACTGGGTTTCACGGCGCGGCGGACGATGCAGGCCGCGCAAAGCTTGTATGAGAACGGCCACATCACCTACATGCGCACCGATTCGACGAACTTGGCCAAGGTGGCCGTCGATGCCGCGCGCACGCTGATCGCATCGCTCTATGGTCCGGAGTACGTGCCGACCGAGCCGCGGGTGCATCCGAATAAAGTCAAGAACGCCCAGGAAGCGCACGAGGCGATTCGCCCCGCCGGTCCTCCCTTTGCCATGCCCGAATCGCTGCGGCCGAACCTTTCGGTCGACGAATTCAAGCTCTACGATATGATCTGGAAACGAACGATCGCCAGCCAGATGGCCGATGCGCGCATGCGCCGGCTTTCGATCGGTATTGAAGGAGGAGGGGCGGAGTTCAGGGTCGGCGGCAAGGCAATCGACTTTCCAGGGTATCTGAGAGCGTACGTTGAAGGCTCCGACGACCCTCAAGCCGAATTGGCCGACCGCGAAACGGTTTTGCCTTCCGTGCAGGTCGGCGAGGCGCTGGCTTGTCTCGACATGCAGCCCAAGGGGCACTCGACCCAGCCGCCGGGCCGTTATACCGAAGCCACCCTGATCAAAGAGCTTGAAAAAAAGGGGATCGGCCGCCCGAGTACGTACGCGGCGATCATCGACACGATCCTGGCCCGCGATTATGTCTTCAAGCGAGGCAACGCCCTGGTGCCGACCTGGACCGCTTTCGCCGTCTCGCAGTTGCTCGAGGGGCACTTGCCCGCGCTGGTCGATTACCAGTTCACGGCCCAAATGGAAGACGAGCTCGACTCGATTAGTCGGGGCGAGGCCCGCTGGGTCGATTACCTGCGCTCGTTTTATTTCGGCAACGGCCACGCGGGCTTGAAGCAGCAGTTGGCGCACAAGGTCGACGAGATCGACGCACGCGACGTGAGCCAGGTGCTCATCGGCCGGCCATCGGCCAACGGCGAGGCGGGCGAGCCGATTTACGTTCGCGTTGGGCGCTACGGTCCCTTCTTGCAACAAGGCGAGCGGAGGGCGAGCATTCCAGACGGCACACCGCCCGACGAGCTGACGATGGTGGCGGCGTTGGGGATGCTCGATCAATCGAGCCAGGCCGAAGAGCCCCTGGGGATTTGCCCCGACACGCAAAAGCCGGTGTTCTTGAAGATCGGGCGGTTCGGGCCGTACGTGCAACGGGGCACGGCCGACGACGAGGAAAAGCCCAAGAACGCATCGCTATTGAAGGGCATGCAGCCGAGCGACGTCGATCTGGCGACGGCGCTCAAGCTTCTCTCGCTGCCTCGCGACTTGGGGCCGCACCCCGACGGCGCGTCGCCGCTGGCCGCCAAGCCGGTATTGGCCCACAACGGCCGTTTCGGTCCCTACGTGAAATGCGGCGATGAGACACGGTCACTGCCGGCCGATGTTTCGCCCCTGGACGTGACGCTCGAGCAGGCGGTCGACCTTCTGGCCCAGCCGAAGCAGATGCGGCGCGGCTTCGGCGCCGCGCGGACGCCGGTCAAGACATTTGCCGAATCGCCGGTCACCAAGCAGCCGATTCAGCTCATGCAGGGACGCTACGGACCGTACGTTTCCGACGGGACGACCAACGCGTCGTTGCCCAAGGGAACAAGCGTCGAAGAGCTTTCGTTCGACCAGGCGGTCGGCCTGTTAGCCGAGCGGGCGGCGTTGGGTCCGAGCAAAAAAGCGGGCCGGCGCGGTAGGGGCCCGGCGCGTTCGGCTCCGGTCAAGAAGACCGCGCCGAAACGGGCCGCCAAGAAGAAGACGGCGAAGAAGGCGAAGAAGAAGAAGGCGACCAGGAAAAAAGAGGCGGAATAAGGGACTTGCATCGCGGATGGCCAGGGCCGGCATCATTGCCGGAGATTCGATGAACCATCGGCTTGCGTCGAAGTTCGACGTGCCGCTGCTAGCCGCGATGAATGCCCGGCTGATCGCGGACGAACGACATCGCAACCGCATGACGGCGGCCGAACTCGAAAAGCGGATGGGTGACTGGCTGTCACCCTTGAAGTGTTGCTCGGCAACCAAGACGGCATTGCCTTTTGGCGAGCCGCCGGGTTTGTGGAATACGCGCTAACGATGGAACTGCGTTCAACGGCAGTCGCTTTCCGCTAGATCAGCAATTGCAGGGTGGGACGGGTAGGACAAGCTCTATTTTGCAGGGGCATCCGCGCAGCGGGTCGCATCAAGCGTAGCTCCCGCTCTTGCCTACCGTTCAATGGCGCGTCATGCTGATTGCACGGCCAATCCCCTTGCCAAGCTCGTAGTCCTACTGACGCCCAACTGCTATGAAGTACCGATTGACACTCTTCTTGGTCCCAATCACCGTTCTCTTGAGTGGTTGCGGCCACGACAATCACTACGAACTGGAACTTACGCCCGATGCCGATGGCGTCGAACGCCAACTGACTTGCTGGCGGAGGGGCAAGCTGCCATTTCCCGCTGAGCAACTAGCCTTAGCCGAGAAGATCTATGGCCGGCCGCCATCCAAACCGGCGCCTGAGCAATTTCGCTTCGACGGACGCTTTACCGGAAAAATGCCTCAAGATGTCGGTGGTGCCGGTACTTACACGGTCTTTGAAGCTCCGATGGGGTCGATTGCAATCTATAGCGAGCGGTTTCGCGGCAACGACGATCTCGTCGAACAATTCGAGCAGCGTGGCAAGGTGGCCGAGCGCCTGGCAATTCTTGTTGATGAGTGGTTTGAGAGCCAAATGGGCCAGGATCGCAACTGGCCTCAGGTTCATCGGTTTCTCACCGAAGATTTTCGTCGCGACTTACACAATCTCAGCCTCTACTTCTGGCGAGCCCAGGCAGTCACGGCCGATGATCCGCCGAGCCAGCCCAGCGACAAGCCGACGAACGACAAGTGGGACTCGTTCGCCCCCTACGTCGATCACACCGCCCGGATCGCTCAGTATTTCAGCGAACGTGGTTACTTTGAACCCGAAGAGCTCTTCAATTGGATCAAAGCGTTGGAAGGCGGGTCCAGCTCGCGCCTTTTAGCGGAACTCCTTCCTACACTGGTGGCCAAAAAGGCGGGTTTGGGAAACGAAGAAGCAATTCACGCGTTTGATTTTCTGTCGGATCCCAACCGGGTTCGCGAATCGTGGAACGGACGAACGAATACGAAGACTTGCTTCGTACCTGGGAAGAAACGAAGACGACGACACCCACCGCTCCACGTCCCACGCCCGACGAGGTTTTCTTGGAAATCATCTTCAAGCAACTTTTGGGGTGGAAGTTCGCCTGGGACCACGACGAAGTCAAGCTCGCTTTGGCGACGGTCGAGCGGCCGTTTGCGACCAACGGCGAGTGGGACGAGCAACACGAACGGGTTCGTTGGCTTCAGCCGATCGACGACGGCGGAAGCTTGCCGACGTACTGTTACGCCATCTGGAGTGATCCGAATTCGGCGTTTCAGATAGAACACTTCGGGAAGGTCTTGTTACGCGACCGAGCGTTAGCCGACTATGTGGCGACGTACCTGGTTCTCACCGACGACGAAACGGCCCAATGGGATCGACTCATCGTGGACCTGCATCCTGGAGAACGACTCCGAGCTAGCGTTCTGGGTTTCGTCGTGAAGAAAGAGCAGCCACGGCCGCAGCTAAAGCAGCTAAAGGAATTGCTGCTGGACGTCATCAAATGACGGCCGTTCTGGCTTGAACATCTCCAAGCCACGATAAGTTGCCGTAGTTCGTTTCATGGCACCTTGGAAACCCGCCCCACGGGCAGGACGTTGAAAATAATCGTTTGGCGCGGTCTACTCTCCCTTTCGCCGCCGACAGTCCTTGCGACCTTTTGGGCCATCATGTTTCGTCCCGTTGAACCCAACCCCCGTTTTCCCACCCTCGAAACGGAGATCATCGCGCTCTGGAAACAGCGGCGGACCTACGAGCAGTCGTTGGAGCGGCGGGCTGACGCGCCGCCGTTCATTTTCTACGAAGGCCCGCCCACCGCCAACGGCATGCCCCACCCGGGCCACTGCCTGACGCGAGCCATCAAAGATCTCTTTCCCCGCTACCGGACCATGCGGGGTTATCGTTGCCAACGCAAGGCGGGCTGGGATACGCACGGCCTGCCCGTCGAAGTCGAAGTCTGCAAGGAACTGGGCATCCATTCCAAGGAGGAGATCGAGACCTATGGCGTCGAGCCATTCATCCACCGCTGCCAGGAGAGCGTTTGGCGCTATATGCGCGAGTGGGAGCGGCTCACCGAACGGATCGGCTTTTGGATTCACCTCGACGATGCTTATGTCACGTACCATCAGAGCTACGTCGAAAGCGTCTGGTGGTCGCTCAAGAACCTGTTCGACCGCGGCCTGTTGTACCAGGGGCACAAAATCGTCTGGTGGTGGGCGCAAGGCGGCACGGCCCTCAGCTCGGGTGAGGTTGGTCAGGGCTACCGCGAGGTGGCCGACCCCAGCGTCTACGTCCGCTTCCCGCTGGTCGACCAGCCGGATACCGCGCTCTTGGTCTGGACCACGACCCCCTGGACGTTGCCCAGCAACCAGTTCGCCGCTGTACACCCCCAGCTCGAATACTCGGTCGTGACCGACGGCGAGGCCGGCGAAAAACTGATTGTCGCCTCGGCCCTGGTCGAAACCATCGCCGGCAAGGTGGGTCGCGAGCTCAAGGTCGAAACGAAGATCATGGGTGCAAAGCTCATCGGTCGACGATATGCGCCGCCGTTCGACTATTACTACAAGAATCAGGGACACGTTACGGCTTTTCTCAAGGGATCTCCGGATCAGACCCAGTTCGTCGACGGCATACATCCCAAGGAACACATCGCCTGGCGCGTCGTGGCGGCCGATTTCGTTACGACCGACAGCGGCACCGGTGTGGTCCACCAGGCACCGGCGTTCGGCGAGGTCGATTTCGACGTCTTGCAACGCGAGCGCGAGCGTTTCGCTTCGGGGTCAGGCCTGGAACTGATCTGTGCCGTTGGCCCGGACGGCAAATTCACGGACGAAGCGCCCGACTACCAAGGCCGCTGGGTCAAGGAGGCCGACAAGGACATCAGCCGCGAGCTGCGCCGCCGCGGCCTTTTGTACCACCAGGAGCAGTACCTGCACGAGTACCCGTTCTGCTGGCGGGCCGACGACGATCCCTTGATACAGTACCCGCGCCGCAGTTGGTTCATCCGCACCAGCCGCTTCAAACAGGAAATGCTGGCCAACAACGCTCGCATCAACTGGCTGCCGGAACATATCCGCGACGGCCGCTTCGGCAACTTCCTCGAAACCAACGTCGACTGGGCCTTGTCGCGTGAACGCTACTGGGGCACGCCGCTGCCGATCTGGGTCTGCGAAGAGACCGGATATATGGAAGCGGTCGGGAGTTACGCGGAGCTACTGGCCAGGCCGGGCGTGCAAGGGACCGAGGTCTGGGACCAGGCCAAGCGGAAAAACCCCCAATTGCCCGACGACTTGAAGGTCCACAAGCCCTATATCGACGCCGTCACCTACGACTCGCCCCGAGCGCCCGGCAAGCGGATGCGTCGCGTGAGCGAAGTCATCGACTGCTGGTACGACTCTGGCGCGATGCCGTTCGCCCAGTGGGGATACCCGCACCAGGGGCGCGAGCAGTTCGCCTCGCAATTCCCGGCCGACTTCATCAGCGAGGCGCTCGACCAGACGCGGGGTTGGTTCTACAGCCAACTGGCGATCAGCACCCTTTTGTTCGGCGGCGGCGAAACCGCGGCCGACGCGGCCGCGCCGAAGCACGAGTACCCGCACCCGTTCCGCAACTGCATCGTGCTGGGGTTGATGCTTGGCGAGGACGGGCAGAAGATGTCGAAGAGCAAACGGAACTACCGCGAGCCGAACGAAATCTTCGACCGTTACGGCGCCGACGCGCTGCGCTGGTACTTTTTCGCCAACCAGGCCCCTTGGACCTCGATCCGCTACAGCGAACAGGCGATCAAGGACAGCATTCCCGAGTTCCTGCTGCGGCTTTGGAACGTCTACTGTTTTTTCGTGATCTACGCCAACATCGACGGCTTCGATCCGGGCGGCCTGCCGGCCGGCGACCTCGGTCAACTTGGCCCAGACGTGCTGGCCCGCGGCCAAGGCTACCGGCCGCTGGGCGAGCGTGGCGAGCTCGACCGCTGGATCGCGAGCGAACTGGCGCGCACGGCGGCTGCCGTCACCGAGCGGATGGACGCCTACGACAACTTCGCCGCCTGCGGCCGGATCACGGCCTTCGTCGACGCGCTGAGCAACTGGTACGTCCGCCGCAGCCGCGACCGCTTCTGGACCGGCGAGCAAACCGCCGACAAACGCGACGCCTACTGGACGCTTTACGAGTGCCTCCTGACCACCGCCAAGCTGATCGCTCCGTTCGTGCCCTTCCTGGCCGAAACGCTCTGGCAGAACCTGGCGGTCGCCGCCACCGGAGGCCGGGCCTTGGAAAGCGTCCACTTCTGCGACTTTCCCACGGGTGACGCGGCGGAGATCGACGACGCGCTCTCGGAACAAATGAACGTCGTACGCGAAATCGTCTCGCTCGGGCGCGGTGCCCGGATGACGGCCAGGCTCAAGGTCCGCCAGCCGCTGGCGAAGGTCGAGATCGTGCTGGTGCGCGCCGAGCACCAGCCCTGGCTGGAGGCGCACGCCGGCTTGATTCGCGAAGAGCTCAATGTCAAGCAGGTCGAGTTCATCCCAAGGGCCGACCAGTACATCAGCCATAGCGTC
>DATLQY010000551.1:0-3220 GCA_035534975.1 Pirellulales bacterium | reverse complement strand
TTCGCGCGCCAATCCACAGCAGCCGGCATGCAAGCACCAAGAGTAGCGAACCAGTCAACGTCTTCACGGGACGGCGAAGCAGCCGATGACAAGGTGGGAACTTCATTCGCTCATTATACCATGATGATCGCCCCCAAGCCGGTGGACTTGCTTGGCACTTGCAGGGTTGACCCGCTCGCGCAGTGCCCCGGACTGCCATCCCCCTTGACAGTGTGTGCTTTGTAGTGCAAAGTGGCCTCGGCAGCCTTCAACCTTTCTTTGGACGCTGGAAATGATACTCAAATCGGCCGACACTTGGTGGCTAATTCTTCCGCTCTATCTGCTAAGTGGCTTTGTGCCTGGGCTAGCCGACGCCGCGTTGGGAGAGTGGGCGAAAGCGTTGGGATTCAAGCCGGGCGTGGCCACCGCGGTAGTCGTGAACTTATTCTTGCCGGTGCTCGCGATAGGCCTCGGCGCGGCCAACGCGCGCCCTGGCTTCGCGGGGCTTGGCGCCATCGTCATGACGGGAACCTACATTCTTGGTTTGGCCTTCGCGCACCCACAAGCCAATCCTTGGGATGTCGCGACCTTGCTGCGCTCGATTCCGCCCGTGCTGATCGTCGCTTGTTTGGGTTACGCTGTGCTCGGCACCCTGGCTGCGCAGGTTGCAAGACGCATCGGCGCGACGGCGAGCTAACGATGTCATGGTTGCGCGGCAATCGCGAACAAGTTGTTAATGGTCGCGAGGATGGTTATTCCTCATCCTTTCGCTCTTCCACAAGCTTTACTTCCTCGTAAAACGGTTTGCTGGCGCGATCACACCGGCCAACAGGATCGGCGGCAGCCACTCGCTCCAGTGAGCCGTATAGGCGTTGAACGCGCGGTTCATGTAGTCGCCGAAGCGGGATGGCCGGAACGGGCTGGTTACACCGGCATCGAGTCGAGTCGTGGCCGGCGATTGGAAGGGATTGCCAGAGTCGTTGGGAAGTTCGCCGTTCATGCCTGATCGCCACCGAGCAGCCCGCTTGTCAACATACACCGCGGGTCTGGTTAGTTTCAATGCAGCGGTGGCACGCGGCGGCGGGCGACGGCGTAATAAATCGCTCCGGCGGCGATCAACGACGACCCGGCCAACGAATGAATTGGATCCTGCCACAGCAAGCTGACCAGCGCCGCGGAGAAGGCCAACAGGTACAAAGCCGGGGTGACGGGATAGCCCCAAGTACGATAGGGGCGCAGCGCGTCCGGGCGCGTGCGGCGCAAGACGTACACCGCGCCGACCGCCATCGCATAAAAGATCGAACCGCCGAAAATCACGAACTCGGTCAGTACGTCGAAAGCCTTGCCTGGGTCGTCTTGCCACGCGAACGCGGCAACGATGAGTGCGATCGTCCAGCCGCATTGCAGCACGACCGCGTTGGCCGGTGTTTGCCAGCGATCGTGAATTTTGCAAATCGCGGCCGGCAAGAGGCCGTCGCGGGCCATGGCGAAGAAGATCCGCGGACCGGTGATCAGGTTCGAATTGGCGGCGCCGAACGTCGAACAGAGCACACCCACCGCCACGAAGCGGGTCGCAACGTCGCCCAGAAGGACCCTGCACATCTCGGCCGCAACCGCGTTTTCCGGCGCGCGGGCGACGGCACCGATCGGCAGGACCAGATGATAGGCCACGTTGGCCAGCACGTACACCGAAATCACCATAAGCATGCCCAGCCCCAGCGCCAGGGGCACGTTGCGTTGCGGCTCGCGAATTTCCTCGGCCACGGGCGTGATGTTGATCCAGCCGTCATAGGCCCAGAGCACGGCGATCATCGCGGCGCCCAACCCGCGCCAGATCGAAGGCGAGTAGCTCTCGGGCCAAAGCGGAACCAGGTGGTTCGTCCCTGTCGACTTGAAAAAATACGGCAGCACGATGATGGCCGCCAGGAAGGCGACCTTGGCCACGGCGGTCAGGTTCTGAATCCAGGCGGCGCAGCGCGTGCTGACGACGCTGGCCGCTGAAAGGAGCAGCACGATCGCGACGGCGCCCGCCTCCTGGGCCCCGCGCGACATCGGCACCACTTTGTTCAGGTAAATCACGGTCGCCGTGACCAGCGCCCCGACGGAACCGGTGCGGATCACCCAGAATTCGGTCCAGCCCCAGAGGAACGCCGGCAGCCGCCCGTAGGCCTCGCGGAGGTAGACGTACGGTCCGCCGGCCTGCGGCAAGAGGGCGGCAAGTTCCGCCAGCGCCAGCGACCCGCAGAGCGTGACCAGCCCCACCACGATCCAGACGCCGATGATGGGGCCGAAGCCGGAGTCGGGCAATTCCCTGGCGATCAGCGCCGGCTTGAGGAAGATGCCTGAGCCGATGACACCTCCCACGACCACCATCATCGCATCGAACGGGCCCAAGATTCGCGGCAACGTGCCGCAAGGCGCGGGAACCGGCGCCGGCAATGACGCCTTGGACGTGCCTCCCTCATCCTTCATTCCGCATCCTTTCCCGCGCGCGGCGCGATTTGATCCAGGTCAACCACAACATGGCAAGCCCCGCGACGGCGGCCCAGCGGACCGGGCCCGTTTCGAACACGATCGTGGCGTTAACCACCATGAAGAGGAAAAAGCCGTACCACACGATCAACGGTATACGAGCGCGGCGACGGGCGGAGGGACGGCACCACCAGGTGAAGGTGTCGAGCGTCCAAGCGGCCGTGAAGGCGTAATTGAAATACAGCCCGGCACCCCAGTTTCGGCCGCACAGTTCCGCGGTTCGACGCGCCGTGTGAAGGTACGCCGCGGCGTGGCTCCAGTGATGGTAGAATTGGAACGCGCACGCGACGTGTGCCAGGTACAGCCCCCAGCCCGCCGTCCAAGCGGCACGTGCCAGGCGCTGCCGGCGCTCGTCTGTTCCGGCGGACACCTCGGCCATCGCGCCGGCCAAAGAACAGACCAGCGCCAGTCGAACGGTCCAACGGGTGGCCAATTCATCGGGAGCCATGATCGAAAAACGCCATCTGCCGGAAGAATGGGGAGGTAATCGGGTGGGATTGGCCTGTGCAAAACGCCGCCGTCCCGCGTTTGCGGCACTATCCCAGTTTTGTTCCGCCACAGCCTGCAGGATGCCATGCCACCGGCTTGCCCGGTGGTACGTGACGTTGGCAGCTATTCAAAGCCGGTCTCCGTCCCTGTCGTCGTACCCCGATTGCCCGGTCGCTGCCTTCGGCAGCGGCCGGGCAATCGGGGGATATTAGTGCCGGAC